>JBBQHY010000200.1:0-5096 GCA_038324415.1 Pseudanabaenales cyanobacterium
TTTCTAACCTGTCTGACCCTGATGAAATTACTACCGAGTTAAAGATTTCAGGGCGAGAGGCTTTAGGAATCATATTTGATGCTGATGATAATCCTTCTGAGCAGTGGCAAAGTATTAGAAATTCATGTTTACAAAGTATTCGAGATTTACCAAAACATATCCCAGAAGAAGGATTAATCCACACTGCCAACTTAAATAATGGAAGACCAATTAAATTTGGAATTTGGATGATGCCAGATAATAAAATGCGTGGAATGTTAGAAACTTTCCTAACTACAATGATTCCTACAGGTAAAGAAGAACTCTGGCAGTTTGCTCAAGATATAACTCAAGAGGCAAAAAGTAAGGGGGCAGATTTTAAAGATACCTATTTTGACAAAGCAAATATTTATACTTGGTTAGCATGGCAAGAAGAACCTGAACGACAGTTACATCAAGCAATTTAGCAACAGATTTTACATCCTCAACATCCCAAAGCTCAGAAATTTACGACTTGGTTTAAGACTTTATATGGTTTGTAAGCGATCGCTATTTCAGTTCCATAATTTTCCATCAAAAGACACTAAATAAGTTTAATACAGCAATCTTTAATTAATGAAAGCAATTTCGGTTTTAGGAACTTCATCTAATGCGGGCAAAAGTTGGCTAGTTACCGCTTTGGGGGCATGGTTGCGGCGGCAGGGAGTGAATGTGGCTCCGTTTAAGTCACAGAATATGTCAAATAATTCCTATGTCACCCTTGAAGGTGGAGAAATTGGTCGTGCTCAAGCTGTGCAAGCGATCGCCTGTGGAATGCGCCCGATCGCCGAAATGAATCCAATTTTACTAAAGCCATCAGGAGAGGGGACTTCGCAACTGGTAGTTTTAGGGGTAGCCCGTCAGCATATTGCCGCAATTGACTATTATCAACATATTGAAACCCTATGGCAGACTGTAGCTGAATGTTTAGAATTTTGGAGCGAACGCTGTGACGTTTTATTACTAGAAGGCGCGGGAAGTCCAGTTGAATTAAACCTTATGCACCGTGATTTGGTGAATCTGCGTCCGATTATGCACTTAAAAGGGAAGTGGCTATTGGTGGGAGATATTGAAAAGGGAGGAGTGTTTGCCCAGATTATTGGTACCCATCAACTCATGCCAGATGCAGCTCAGGCGAGTGGTTTAGGTTTAATAGTTAATAAGTTTCGGGGTGACTTGCGGCTATTTACGAACGCTGAGAAATATTTTAATGCTCATATTCCCAAAGTTCCTTATTTAGGAGTATTGCCATATAAATCAAATCTGCAACCAGAAAGTGAAGATAGTTTATGTGAAGTGTCTGAAACTAAAGGAGAAGGTGCAAAGATAGCTTGGATTCGGTTTCCCCATCTCTCTAATTCCCAAGACTCGCAACCGTGGCAGCTAGATCGGGGCGTTCAGACCTGTTGGGTGCAATCTGTAGCCGAATTATATGATGCCAAAGTGATTATTCTTCCTGGCAGTAAAAATACGATCGCCGATCTAGAGTGGTTGCGAACTACTGGATTGGATATGGCAATTTTAAGAGCTTCTAGTCAAGGTATTCCGATCGTGGGAATTTGTGGTGGTTATCAAATGCTGGGAATTTCTTTGGGCGATCGCCAAGGTGTCGCAGGATCGGCAGGAATGGTAGCAGGATTAGGACTTTTGCCAGTTATTACGGAATTTTTGCCGACTAAACAAGTCCGTCAAGTGCAAGCGGTTTGGAATTCAGATCGACAGTCAGATATTTGGATGGCTTACGAAATTCATATGGGGCATACTGAGTTGGTTGGTGGCGATCGTGATATTCAGCCTTTGCTTAAGATTCAATACCAAGATCGATCTGGTCACTTGTCTGATTTTCAGTGGGAAGGATGGCGATCGCAAAGAGTATGGGGCACCTATTTACATGGCTTATTTGAATCTAATCAAGGGCGATCGGCATTAATTGAAATGGCTAATATTTCGGACTATCAAGTTTCTAAATTAAATTGGCAAACCCAGCAACAGTTACTCTATGACCAGATGGCTGATCTATTAGAAGCTCATCTTGAATTGGATCCCATTCGCAGGTATCTGAATTTGTAAAGTTTGATCGCCTATAACTAAGAAATCTTGGGTAGTCATGGTTTGGTATTCTTAGGCTTTGTAGACCTTAAATAATTAATTATCATGGCTTCCTATTCAGTTGAGCAACGTCAATATAAGACCTATATCCTCGGCGATCGCAATTCTAAAATCGAAATTGTGCCTGAACGGGGTGGCATAGTTACCAGTTGGGTGGTGGCGGATCAGGAAATTTTTTACATGGATACAGAACGATTTACGCATCCTGATTTGAGCGTGAGGGGCGGTATTCCGATCCTGTTTCCGATTTGTGGCAATATGCCCGACAATTCCTACACCGTTAATGGTCAGGTCTATCACCTCAACCAGCATGGCTTTGCCCGTAATATGGCTTGGCAAGTAGATCCAGAAGATCATGAAGGTATTAGTTTAATTTTAACCAGCACCCCTGAAACCCTCGCTGTCTATCCCTTTGAGTTTAAGGTGAAGTTTACTTACATCCTCACGGGTAACACCTTAACCATCAAGCAAAGCTATAGTAATCACTCTAGTCAGCCCATGCCATTCTCGGCAGGTACCCATCCCTACTTTGCTGCCCCTGACAAGTCTGAGCTTAAATTTGAATTTCCCACGGCTGAATTCATCGATCAAAAATCCTTTGTTACCCATCCTTTTTTAGGTAGCTTTGATTTTAGCTTAGAGGAAATTGATGTGATGTTCTTTAATTCTGCGGATCATAATCGGGCGATCGCCACAGATGCCAGCCGTAATTTGAAGCTAACTATAGATTTCGACCACCATCATAAAGCTTTAGTTTTCTGGACTGTTAAGGGTAAGGACTTTTTCTGTTTAGAACCTTGGACATCTGCTCGAAATTCTTTGAATACAGGTAAAAATCTCATTATTATCGATCCTGGAGAGACAGTGGATATGCAAATCTCCATGACTATTAGCTAAAACTCGATTACGAAGTTTTGATACTTCTTGTTTTAATAGCTAAGATTTTGGAGTTAGAGGATTTGATAACTAGGAGCGATCGGGCTATTTGGAATGGATTCTGGTTGGGAATTTTACTGGATCGCCTCGATTTCTTGGAGTTGTAAGCGTTGATGGACTTCGATAGTGCGATCGCCTAGACGTTTTAATTCCACTTGTAGCCTTTCCCTTTCATTAGCCAGTTAGTGCATTTTAATATAGACTGCAGACGAAATTTGAGCCGAGGCATCAATCTTAGTTTGGTGCTTAATTTAGGTGGAATGGAGCTCATACTCCCTTCCCACCATAGAAATATACACAGTTTAAATGGAGTTAAGGGGCAAAGCCCCTTCGTGGGGGCGCAGCCCCCACACCCCCAAAAGACTAATCTTTGACTGGGAAGGGAGTAGTCTTAACTTGAGTTAGGTAAATTAAGTATATTAAATGAATTAAGTATATTAGTGGATAGGCTATGATTGATGACCCTGTTAAGCTGGGTAAGATGAAAAGATTAAGATCGCATTAACCCAAGGTTAGCAGTTATGGAAGTACAAGAGCGTTTAACTGGTTTTGAAATTAGTCAAGGCATTTGTCAATACAATTCCCATGATTACTACGCCATCCTAGGGGCACCAATTACTGCGGATATTAATCGGATTCGTAAGTCCTACCTGCATATTGCTAGACTGCTCCATCCTGACACTTATGCAGAAAGCCAGTGTCCTATGGTCAAGAATCAAGCTACTCAGTATCTTGCCAAGTTAGTTAATCCTGCTTATAAATTTTTGATGGCAGAAAAGGAAAGAACTGAATATTCAACCATTTTGAAACTTTTGGCTAAACGTATCATTAAACAAGGGGAAAGAATAGCACCTAAATCTGCTGCCGCTAAAAGCCTATTACATGCTCCCACTTTGGATAATTACGAACGGGCTGTAGAAGCGATCGCCTCTCATCAGTATCATAATCTAGACCAAATTTTAGAATTAACTGGTCAAATCAGTGAACTTAACCTAATTTATATTCTCCATCAAGAAGGCTATCAACTATCAGAATTAAAGGGTTCATTTCTATCAGTATCAACCGAGTCAATATTCCCAGCATCGGTTAAATCAACTAATAGCAAACCCATCAACAAAATTAAAATTGCTGAAGACTATATTGCCAAAAAACAGTGGATGTTAGCGATTAAAGAATTAAGAGAATATCTGCAAACAGATACTCAAAATAGTTACTGTCACAACTTATTAGGTTTAGCGTACATGAATCAAAATCTGGATGGTATGGCAAAAATGAGCTTTCAACAGGCTCTAAAACTAAATCCTCAAGAGCCAATAGCTGTAGCAAACTTTAATAAGATCCCTACTTCTAATGCTCCTACTAAGAGTAGTCAAAGCACCAAATCCGACCAAAAAACTGCAAAAAAAGGTGGTTTCTTTGGTTGGCTAGGTGGCGGGTAAACCGATTCAACTTTGAGACTCAATAATACCTTCGGTTTCATTCACTAATGCTTTTAGTCTTTCTAAAGTTTGAATAGAAGCGTCTTGCCATAATCCTCTCTGATTTGCTTCTAGAAGTCTTTCTCCCATGTCTCGCATTGCCCAAGGGTTGGATTTTTGGAGGAATGCTTGCACTTCATTATTAAAAAGATAACTGTCTGCAATTCCTTCATACATGAAATCTTCCACGCAGTTGGTAGTGGCATCATAGGCAAAAAGGAAGTCTACGGTTGCCGCCATCTCAAAGGCTCCTTTATAGCCATGGCGCATCACTCCTTTAATCCATTTGGGATTAATCACACGGGAACGATAGACACGGGCAATTTCACTACTGAGTTTACGCACTTTGGGTTGCTCCATGCGGGAGTTATCGCCAAAATAGATAGATGGAGTAGTGCCTGTGAGGGATTTTATAGCTGTAGTCATACCACCTTGAAATTGATAATAATCATCTGAATCCAGTAGATCGTGTTCTCGGTTATCTTGATTTTGGAGGACGATTTGCATATTTCCTAATCTTTGATTAAAGGCTTCGGGAGCAGATTTCCCTTCGGA
>JBBQHY010000201.1:0-5069 GCA_038324415.1 Pseudanabaenales cyanobacterium
TGTAGTCCAAACAGGCGATCGCCTCTTCCGAAATGCTGATTGTGCCAGTTGCCATATCCAAACCCTCGAAACTGGGAAGCATGAGCTAGCTGCAATTTCTAATCAAACAATTCATCCCTACACTGACATGCTTTTGCATGATATGGGCACAGGTTTAGCTGATAATCGACCTGACTTTCTAGCAACAGGAACGGAATGGCGAACTTCCCCCCTCTGGGCGATCGGTTTGACTCAAACCGTTTTACCCTATTCAGGCTTTCTCCATGATGGACGGGCGAGGACTTTAGAAGAAGCTATTTTCTGGCATGGGGGCGAAGCCTAGAAATCTAAGCAGGCTTTCTTAAATATGGATAAGAGCGATCGCACAGCTTTGGTTAAATTCCTAAATTCTCTTTAGGGGACTTTTAATAATCAAGGGATAAAATACGCCATCAAAAAGAATATTCAATTCCTAAAAAACAGAGACTTTTGAAGAAAATTTTCTATCTTTCTTTAATTTATCTTTGGATTTTCTATTTTTTCCCTTTCTAGAGAGATCAATCCTTTATTCTAGGTTAACCTACTCCCTTCCTAGTCAAAGATTAGTCTTTTGGGGGTGTGGGGGCTGCGCCCCCACGAAGGGGCTTTGCCCCTTAACCCCATTTAAACTGTGTATATTTCTATGGTGGGAAGGGAGTAGCTTTTAGTTTGCTCAAAAATATATATCAATTCATGTTTTAAACTAAATTTCGCAAGTCAATCTGGGCTGTTGCTCTAATCTTGCCCATATATCACATCATTCTTCCGCGCATCATCATTTGATTACCAAATACATGCTCTAATTTTGCTCTTGCTTTTATTTTTGACCTATTCTGATTTACTTTTTTCATTGTGTTTAAAACGGGGTTTATTCTGCTTGTGGTAGATTTTGCTGCGATATCCTGCCTCTACTAATTCTCTCTCTTGCTTTTGTAACCGATATGCACTATCTCTGTATACTTCTGCACTTGTGGTAATTTCCGATTCACAAACTAGGCTAAACCAGTGCTAAAGTTTAAGAGTGATTTCTTCGATTAATAGTAGGCTCTAAAAACTATGAAACTAAAGACAACCTTCCTAGCATTAGTATTTATATCCTCTGGAGCGATTGGACAGGGAGCGATCGCTGAAAATATTGAACACGTAAATCGGGCTTTATCCACAAATAAATGTCAAAAATGCGATCTGAGTAGTGCTGGCTTAGTATTTGCCAAGTTATCGGGTGTGGATTTAAGTAATTCAAATTTACGCGAAGCTAATCTCAGTCGGGCAGATTTAAGCTTTGCTAATTTACGGAATGTAGATTTTCGGGGCGCATCGCTACTAGGAGCAAATCTGAATGGGGCGGATTTGACAGGGGCAAATTTAAGCAGTGCTGACTTAAGCGGCGTTAATTTTAGCAATGCCAATCTCCAAGGTGCGACCTTAATGGGTTCTGATCTGCGGCGGGCATATTTTGGTGGAGCAGATTTAACAGGTGTCAACTTTGCTAACACATTTTTAAGGGGAGCGATCGGGATTCCAGTTAATACGGTCAGGGCTGAAGAATATTATGCTTGGGCAACCGATGAAGACAAAAGATCCAACTACAAGCAGGCGATCGAATACTACAATAAAGCCGTAACTGTCGATCCAAAGTTTGCAGTTGGCTATATGGGGCGGGCAATTTCCCTCAGGCAATTAGGTAATGTGGAGTCAGCAATTCAAGATGCAGAGCGGGCATCTAGTTTATTTGAAGCGCAAGGAGATCAAAAAGGCTTAAAGATCGCTAAAGACTTGGCAGAAGTAATGAAAAATCCCCCAGGTGCGGCTGGACCTAGTTTTGGGGATTTTGTTACTAATGTTGGTTCTATATTATTGCAGTTTTTACTTAAATAGTTTTTACTTTGATAATTGAGCTTTGATAATTGAGCTTTGATAATTGAGTAAGATAAATGGCTAAAGTATCATATTGCTATCAGTCTTTTACCTCTGAACTTAAGGTGTGGGGAGAGCGATCGCCTTTATCAAATTGGTCAGAAGTTATAATTGCCCAAAAACTGAAATTTCAAATAGTCTTTAATCGTTCAGAATTTGCAGTGATTAAACCTTTAGTAATTAGAGGCGATCAAAGTCAACTAGAGCATCTAATTGCGGGCATAGTGGCTTATGTCGATAGGCTATTAAACTCTCAAATCCAAAATTCTGGAATTAAATTATGGCATCGTTGTTTTATTCCTAATCTTCCAGATTTTAGTAAGTTAGAATTCAGCACCCTAGAGTTATGCGATCTACTGACAAATTTGGAATGTCTGACTAATGAAGTTGAAATCCTCCCAAGTTTTGAATCAGTTTTAGAAGTTAAGCATATCAATTCGGCTTGGTTAAAAGCGGCGGCGGCGATCACTACCGTGGGGCTTGCAACTAGTATCAGATTTTTATTGCCAGAACCTCCAAAACTTGTAGTTAGTTCTAATCCTCCGCAAACTACGCCAAATTCTTTACAAAAACCATTATCCCAGAAAAAATCACCAGAGAAATTATCAGAGAAATTAGGAAATCTCTCTCAGCCTGCACCTAAAACCAATATTCCAAATAGGTCATCAATCGAGCCTAAACTCTTAATTCCTAAATTAGAGACTAAATTAGAGCAGAGAACTGAAGAATTAAATAATCTTAGCAACTCATCCCAGTCACAACCTAAATCTCAATCAAAATCCTTAAAAACCAAAAACCCACAACCTCAGCTGTTAATTCCTTCGGTTAAGGCTCCTAACTCTGCTCTGCCAAAGGTATCCATAGCTAAATCTCCTCAAGTTTCTGAACAGCCATCTATTCTGTCTGATTCCGTATCTAATCTTGGTTCTAGTCTTGGAGAAACTGAAGGTTCAAAATCTGCCAACACTCCCGCTCCTATGATTAATCCAACTACGAAAGGACTACCCGACTCTGAAAGGTTAAGGCAACCAGCGAAGCCAACTCTTCCCTCTGCTCCAACAACTATCCAACCAGCTATAAGGGGCGATCGCCGTAATAATGCATTATCTAGCCTTCAGGATGCACAGGATAAAAATTTAAAAATCCAAGTAATTAAAATTCTAGGTTCGGTTAGTCCTCAAGTCCTCAATAGTTATAGACAAAAGATCGAGAGCCTAGCTTTGCCCAAACTATCAGAAGAAATAGAAATAGAAGTGCGCTGGCAAAACCGTCAAATTACAGAAATCAAGATCCAGCCTGAAACTCCAGAATTAAGGGAATTTATCCAGCGATCGCTCTTAGAAGCATTTTCTAACCAAGACGGTAGTATAGAAATCACCCTAAAAGTGACATTTCCATAAGTAATCTGAAATTAGGAGATTTCCTTTAAAGAATCTACCCAGCCCCTTGTCCCAATACTAGGGGTTCTGAAAATCAAAGTCCCAAGAATTGGGGATTTAGAGGCTTCGGACTAGGTGATTTTTATTACCAGAAACCGCCTTACCAAACCTTACCATTTAGCTGTCGCGAAGTAGAACTATGCACTTTAGTTGGAGGTTCAATAATCGGAATTAGTTCAGGAGTTTCCTGCCCTAGGGCTATATCTCTAATCATACGAGCGATCGCCCGTTGGGTTAATTGCCAAACTATATTTCTGCCCAGCTCTTGGGTTTCAGGTTTAGCTAAAATTTGTCCTGCTAAAGGGATAAACTCTAAGGGCTGAAGGTTTTGATTTTGGGAAATTGTTGACCATACGCCTATCAGCTTAGAAAGACTAGATTGACTGGTAACTTTGGGCTGTTCCTTGGCAAAAGGGTTAGATATGCGAAGACGGGCTTCTTTTTCTATACCCTTAACAATTTCATCCGTAAGGCGATCGCGCATATATTCGCCCCGTTCTGACAATAGGAAATCACTAACTTGGTGAATAGTTTCTTTTAAATCGTAGTCTTGATTAGATTTAGCATTATTAAGAAGATTTTCCAGTCTTGTCCATCTAAATTCTCCATCACGGAATAGTAAATCTTTTAAAGAATTACGTAACTCTGGATTGGAGTCAGTTAATAGACGATTGGCAACGTAGGGATAGGCCACACTCAAAACCTTAAAATTTGGATCGACATTGAGGGCAATACCTTCTAGGGTCACAAGCGATCGGATAATCAATGCGTAGTAAGCAGGAACTTGAAACGGATAATCATACATAACTTGGGAAAGTTGATCGGTCATTTCCTTAAAATCTAAATCTGCCACACTAGATCCCAATGCTGCATTAAAGACCTTTGCCAAGGCGGGAGTAATCAAAGTAAGATCGACATCACTGGTCAAAAACCCAAGCTTTACATAATCCTCAGACAAAGATTCAAAATCTCGATTAACTAGATGGATAATTGCCTCAATCAATCCATATCTTTGCTCAGAATTTACCTGACTCATCATGCCAAAATCCAAGTAGGCCAGTTTCCCATTTGACATTACCAACAAGTTTCCAGGGTGGGGATCGGCGTGGAAAAATCCCTGATCCAGTAACTGCCGCAGCGAACACTGCACCCCAACTTCAATAATGTGACGGCTATCTAAGCCCATCTGTTTAAGCTTTTCCAGTTCTGTTAGCTTTGTACCTTCAATCCATTCCATTGTCAGGACGCGATGGGCTGTGTATTTCCAGTAAATCTTGGGAACATAAATTTCATCGATTTGCCCGTAATATTCAGCAAACTTATTAGCATTAGCACCTTCACATGTATAGTCCATTTCCTCAAAAATGCGGCTGGCAAATTCATCTAAGATCCCCACAAGATTGCTCCGAATCAGTCCAAAGGTTTCCATTGCCCAAGCTGCTATACCTCGCAAAATATACATATCCAAGCCGATCGCTTCATTAATACCTGGTCTTTGTACCTTAATTGCTACCTGTTCACCTGTGCGTAGCCTACCTTTATATACTTGCCCTAAGGAAGCCGCAGCAATGGGATTAGGGGAAATTTCAGCATAAATTTCTTGGGGAGTTCCACCTAGTTCTTCTTGGATAAATTGAAATGCTAGTGCGTTGGGAAAAGCGGGAAGTTGATCCTGTAGTTGCGCCAACTCATCCA
>JBBQHY010000202.1:0-4967 GCA_038324415.1 Pseudanabaenales cyanobacterium
TCCGCAATCGTTTCGGGGCGAAAGGCATTACGAACGTCGGGACGATTGATGGTGATCTTCGCTATGCCATCGTGTTTGTGATAGAGAATATCTGTAAATCCCTCAATATTCTGCCAATCTTTCATTTAATTGATTAGTTTAATTACCAAATTAATTATGCGCTTAACTTTTTTAATTAGGCATTATCAGTGTTAGGTGATGAGTTATAGATAGCATCAAGGCGAGAGCGAGCATCTTCAAAATTAACCGATCGCATTACTAATAGAGGCTCATCGATAATATTGCCATTTTCGTCAATGAGTTCAGGGTGCATGGTTGGCTTCGGCTTTCTAATCATGCGGTTTGTGGCTTTAATCTCAGTTTGAGATAGGGCAATCATGCTTTTGATCAAGTTGGAAACAGCAAGTAGGGAGAGAAATGTGAACGCAACTATATATAAAATTTGAAGCATGGTTTAGGTTAAATTGCTAATTAATCTTTTTAGTTAATATTTATATTTGAAATAAATTTGAAATTAAACTTAAAATTTTATATGTCTTGAAAAAAGTTAGACACTTTTTAAATTTGTTAATACTCTTTATATAACTACTAATATACAGGTAATTTAATCCTGTTGGATTAGAGTAATGCCGTTAACTAGATTGACTTTGACGGAAACGCATTCCCACCGTTTGACATTCCATTAATAGGTTATGCCAAGGCATCATAGCTTTGACTTCTACCCCTACTTGCTCACCTGACAGCTTATACATCATCTTAGCGGTTCTTACAGCTTGAAGTGCGTCTGTGACTCTGCTAATTAAATCGCTTTTTTGAGTCTCTGTTAGAAAATTAATTTCCTCTTCTTGAAGCAGTGACAGAGATCGTCCAAACCAATAAACAAAATCTTCTAAAAGTGGTTCTAGGATATTTTTTAAAACTTCAGAATCTTGAAACGCTGGATTGGTCATGGTGCTTACCTGTAGTGACGTAATAATTGTATTGAAATGTAATAAATTGATGCTATTAAATAAAATTTTTGACTTCGATATAACTATATCAAATTTGTAACTATTCTTAACAATCTATTGACTGATATTAAATTCCTGAGCTTGCCAACCATACCTAATCGACAGACAATTGATATTTAGATGCCAATCTCTGAAATAGTATAAAACTCTTAATAAAAAATCATGAAAAAAGTTCTAGCGATTATTTTAGGCGGGGGTCAGGGTTCTAGACTATACCCACTCACAAAGCGACGTGCTAAACCTGCTGTACCCCTTGCTGGCAAGTACCGACTAATCGATATTCCCGTTAGCAACTGTATAAATTCTGATATTGAAAAAATTTACGTTCTCACCCAATTCAATTCCACATCATTAAATAGACATATTAATCAAACCTATCGCCCATCTTCCTTTTCCGAAGGGTTTGTCGATATTTTAGCAGCTCAACAAACTCCTGATAACCCAGAATGGTTCCAAGGTACTGCGGATGCTGTGCGTCAATATCTATGGCTTCTGGAAGCGGCAAATGTGACCGAATATTTAATCCTGTCAGGCGATCAACTGTACCGTATGGACTATAGGCAGTTTGTCGAACGTCATCGCAAAACTGGAGCAGATATTACCTTGTCGGTGCTACCTGTAGACGAAAAGAAAGCTTCTTCCTTTGGCATTCTTAAAATTGATAATTCGGGCAAAGTTACAGATTTTCGGGAAAAGCCCACAGGTGAACTTCTAGAGCAAATGCGAGTCGACACAAGCGCTTTGGGGCTTGATCCAGACTCGGCTAAACTCAATCCTTACATTGCTTCTATGGGGATTTATGTATTTAGTAAAGAGGCAATGATGACTTTGCTTAGGGAAAATAAAGATCAAACTGATTTTGGCAAAGAGATTATTCCTGGTGCGATCGGGCGGTATAACGTACAGGCATTTTTATTTTCTGACTATTGGGAAGATATTGGGACGATTGAGTCTTTTTACAATGCCAACCTTGATCTTACTCGTCACCCCAAGCCACCTTTTAGCTTGTATAAATCTGACGCCCCTATTTATACCCGTCCTCGCTACTTACCACCAAGCAAAGTATTAGACTGCCAAATTACTGACTCAATTATCAGCGATGGTTGTATTTTAGAACGCTGCACAGTTAGACATTCGGTTTTGGGTTTACGGATTAATATTGGCGCAGGCTGTGTGGTTGAAGATACTTTAGTCATGGGTTCTGACTTTTATCAAACTCCTACTGAGTATGATGCTGATGTCAAGGATGGAAATGTGCCCATTGGCATTGGTGAGAATACGATTATCCGTAAGGCGATCGTGGATAAAAATGCCCGCATTGGTAAAAATGTCAAAATTATTAATAAAGATGGAATTGAAAATATCAACTGCGAGGCTCAGGGTTACACAATTTGCAGCGGCATTGTCGTTATTCTCAAGGGTGCAATTATTGCTGACAATACGATAATTTAATTTTGCTAGAAGTTTAGGGAGAAGACAGCTTCTCCACAATTTATCCGTAGAGATTAGGATAGAGAATATTCAAAAGTTTATTTGCTTGATTTTAGGGAGAGTTAGAATTTATGAAACTTGTGGCACTGCAAAGCCTCTTAGATAATGCATCATTTGCCATTTTGTTTATCACAATGCTGATGTACTGGATTAGTGCAGCTTTTCCCAATATTCCTTATCTTGGGCAATGTGGAACTGCGGGCATGGCGATCGCAAATTTGAGCATATTTGTATTACTCTCAGCCCGATGGATCGAAGCTGGATATTTCCCATTGAGTAATTTGTATGAATCCCTATTCTTTCTGGCGTGGGGGATTACGGCTATGCACCTTATAGCTGAAAACATGGGTAGTAAAAATGTGAATAGTAAAACCTTAATTGGTGTATTTACTTCAGCGATCGCCATGGGGATTACCGCTTTTGCCACCATGAGCTTACCCGAAAATATGCAGGGGGCAGAGCCTTTGGTACCAGCTTTGAAGTCTAACTGGTTGATGATGCACGTTTCGGTAATGCTTTTGAGCTATTCGGCTTTGATGGTGGGCAGTTTGCTGGCGATCGCCTTTTTATTTGTAACACGCAATCAAAAGGTAACGCTAAAGGGGAGCTCCCTTGGGAATGGTAGTAATTTACGCCAAAATCAAGCTCTTAATTTTAGTTCTGTATTAAGCCCTGAAGTCTCTGGTAATGGTGTAGTAACTACGATGACTTTGCCTACTGGAGTTTTGGCGATCGAGCGTCTGACCCTTGGTGAAACCCTTGATAATTTGAGCTATCGCATGATTGGTTTAGGATTTCCGCTTTTAACCATTGGCATTATTGCGGGCGGAGTCTGGGCAAATGAAGCTTGGGGTTCCTATTGGAGTTGGGATCCTAAAGAAACATGGTCATTAATTACATGGCTAGTGTTTGCGGCATATTTACACACTCGAATTACCAAAGGCTGGCAGGGTAAAAAGCCCGCTATGCTTGCAAGTGGTGGCTTAGTAGTAATTTGGACTTGCTATTTAGGCGTGAATCTCTTGGGCAAGGGATTACACAGCTATGGCTGGTTTTTGTAGAAAGATTGCAGTATATTTTAGAGAATTAATAACAGAAAAAGCTTAATTAGTATTAAATCTATGGCGCTAATCACTGGCAACAAAATTATCAAAGACCTTGAATCAGCAGGAGCCTTAGCAATGTATGTACCGCCAGAAGGTGGTCATGAAGGTCGCTATCAACGCCGAGTCAAGGGTAATGGATATGATATTTTATCAATCTCGGCAAGGGGGTTGGGAGATGTATCTAGCTATTTAACTGGAGTGCATGGAGTTAGACCAGCCCATTTAGGCAAAAAAGCCATAGGCACTTATTTTTTACCGCCTCAAATTCAATATCGCCTTGCTAGTTTACCTGCCAATTCCAAGGGCTTGGTGGTGTGGCTGGGAGAGGGTAAGTATTTATCTCGTCAAGAGCTAGAGGTAATCAGTCAGATTCCTGCCAAGTTCAAGAATGTCAAGGTTGTGATTGAGTTAGGAAGTGCTAGGGAAGTAATTTGGTCGCCCTTGGTTCAAGCTATTCAGGCGATCGCCGCTTAATATAAAATCTAAATCATGGAAAGAGCCTACTGGCTGGCATGGTCAACTGTTCCCAGAATCGGCTCTGTGCTGTTAAAGCGGATTTATCAAAAATTCGGCGAACTGGAAATTGCTTGGCAAGCTTCGGGGCAGGAATTAGCCGAGGTTGATGGTTTAGGCTCTCAAACCATTGAGGGGATTATTGCTGCAAGGAATAAGATCGATCCCCTCCAATTGCTGGCTCTCCACGAAACAAAAAATCATCCTTTTTGGACTCCTGCCGATCCTGAATATCCACAACTATTATGGGAAATCCCTGATCCACCACCACTTTTATATCACCATGGCAACCTACCTAATTCCTTGGGATGGTCAGAAGAATCTGCGATCGCCATAATTGGTACCAGAAATCCTAGTAGTTATGGTCGCAAGTGGGCAAAAAAGATTGCTAAGGCACTGGCAGAAAGTGGATTTGTGGTGGTCTCTGGTTTAGCCGAAGGGATTGATGCCGAAGCTCATCACAGTTGTTTAGAAGCAGGCGGAACTACCCTTGCCATTGTTGGTACAGGGGTGGATAAGGTCTATCCCGCTAAGCATCACCAGCTTTATCATGAAATTTTGCGATCGGGCATGGTAATCAGTGAATATGCTGATGGCACTACTCCAGAGAAATCTCATTTCCCTCAGCGTAATCGAATTATTGCGGGGATTTGTCGTGCCAGTATTGTGATTGAGGCTCCTATTCGTTCTGGGGCTTTGATTACTGCCCATCAAGCAAATGATTACGGTCGAGATGTCTACGCGTTACCTGGTTCTTTAGATACCGATCAGGCTCAAGGTTGTTTGCAGCTAATTAATCGAGGCGCACAGGTAATATTGGGAATTGATGAATTGCTGGAAAGCCTGG
>JBBQHY010000203.1:0-4963 GCA_038324415.1 Pseudanabaenales cyanobacterium
AATTAAGCGATTAGCCCGAAAAACGATTTGCTTCTCTAAGAAGATATTGATGCATGATATCGTCATTGGTCTGTTTATCAATCGTTATGAATTTCCTCTTCTAGTTTAATTACTGATTCAACAACTTTGTAACACTACCAAATTTTCCATAAATTTTTAACCTTTTCTTCAACTCAAATTATACTAATCGCATTAAGCTAAAAGCTAAAGAGAACTGTGAAGCGATCGCCTTTAAGTAGTCTATTTAGAGTTGACTTCTGTAAAATAGTAATATCTTTAGAATCTAAAATTCAATGAAACTAACAATTATTTGGACTGCTGAAGCCGAGATTAAGCTTAAAGATATTCCATTTTTCGTCCGCCCTTTTGCCCGCAAAAAAATCGAGACGTATGCTCAAGAAAATAATATCTCTCAAATTAGTATCGAGGTTTACGAACAAGCTAAACAAATGTTCAATAAAAAATATGATTGAATTTTGATTGAATTTAGTAGGGGGAAGGTAAACTCAAACCTCATTAAGCTAAAAGTTGGAAGGAATTTGTGAAGAGATCGCGTTATCACCAAATATAGCCACAGCTGGCTAATCATTTATGGGTTCATAAGGGTCGCAGTGACTAATACTGTATTAGTTTAATTTTTTTATCTACAATGTGCTTGATCATAATTTGCTATTAAATTCCTAACATGGCTTTAAGAGATGATGAAGCTACTTGTTTGAAAACTCTTAAAATACAATGGTCAATCTTAAAGATCTACTATAATCTGTCATAACATTTAAAAAACAATCCGCTCTCAATCAGCTACAGATGTAACTATATTAAGAGCGGTCTTGTCGGATCATCAAGTTTTTCAAACTGCTGGAAGGAATCTATGACCATGGGCTAAACGTCTTTAGCTTAGATTACAGAACAGCCCCAGCGCACAGAGTGAAGTTTACAACCTGATGACCCGCGCATTTACTACCTTCTATTTGCATGGACATCACCTCCTGTTTCCTATGTGGACTAAATATCAGGGTCTACTAGCTTTAGAGCCTTTGGCTTTCAAACTGTATTCAATATAACACATACCCCAAAAATCGTCTTCAAGGATCAAGAAAAACTCAAACCCTTAACGGTTTCAAAGAAGAATTGAGCATTCTCTTCAGGAGTTGTGGACAAAATACCATGTCCGAGATTCATAATGTGTCCAGTTTTACCTGCCTTATCTACTACATCTAAAATACGATCGCGGATATAAGCCTGACTACCAAACAAAACACAGGGATCGAGATTACCCTGAACAGGTAGATTTCCCAGCTTTGCCCTTGCTTCTGCCATATCGACTGTCCAATCTAGACTGATCATGTCTACACCAGTTTTGGGCATCCGTTCTAAAATACCAGCGCTACCATTAATGTAGAGAATTAAAGGGGTATCAGGGTGAGTAGTTTTAACCAAATCTACGACCATTTTTTCGTAAGGTAGTGCCAGGGTTTCATAATCCATTGGACTAAGTTGTCCCGCCCATGAATCGAAAATTTGCACGATCTGAGCACCGCAATCAATTTGGTGACGAACATAGCCAGCGATCGCTATTGCTAATTTTTCTAAAAAGCTATGTAGCATTTTCGGCTCAGAGTAAGCCATTGACTTAATTATTGTGTAATCTTTGGAGCTTTTACCTTCGATCGCATAGGCAGCCAATGTCCAAGGCGCGCCCACAAATCCTAAAATTGTGGCTTGATCCCCAACTTCTTGTTTGATTCCCTTGAGAATCTTTTTAATGAAAGGCATTGCTCCATCAGGATCTAGCTCTGTGAGGGCATCAATTTGCGCCTGAGTGCGGATCGGATCGGCAATGATCGGCCCTCGGCTTTCGATAATATCAAACTCAATACCTAAACCCGGTAACGGCGTTAAAATATCTGAGAACATAATCACGCCGTCAGGATGAAATGCCCGAAATGGTTGTAAAGATATTTCGGCTGCTAGCTCTGGAATTTCGGAACGCTCCCTGAAAGTTGGATACTTCACCCGCAGGTCACGGTATGCCTTCATGTAACGCCCTGCTTGCCGCATCATCCACACGGGAGGGCGGTCTAGTTCTTGTCCCCTAGCCGCCCTGAGTAAGCGATCGTTCCCTCCCATAAGTCTTCTATATCCTTAGTCTGATAAATAATATTGAAAAGTGTAGGTGTAGATTATAGTGCCTATTGCGATCGCATTCAAGACGACTAACTACTTTGAATTAAAAGTTGACCGAAAGCTTCACAAGAATTAAAACTTTACAGGCTCTCTGGTTTTATCTGGAACAGTAGTATATTCCGCTACAATTTTACGGAACTGCTCCCCATCCATAGTCTCAACTTCAAGCAAAACCTCCACAAGGCGATCGCACAGATCGCGATTTGCAAGGATAATGGTTTTGGCTTGGATATGGCATTTTTTAACCATTTCTCGCACCTGTAGATCAATTTGGTTGGCGATCGCCTCGGAATAATCAGGTCTTTGCATCCAGCTAAAGTCATTATTTGCTGACTCAAACGCCGCTAGACCTAGGCTAGACATACCTAACTTTGTGACCATAAGTCGGGCAATCTTTGCAACCTTCTGCAAATCGCTACTGGCACCAATATCAATTTCACTCTCTCCAAATACAATCTCCTCAGCGGCTCTTCCCCCTAGAGCAACTGTAATCATTGCCAAGAGTTCAGAACGAGTTTCTAAGCCCATTTCTTCCGTGGGTATAGGAAGGGTAAAGCCTAAAGTTCCGCCCGACCGAGGAATAATTGTGACTTTATCTAAGGGATTTGCGTCCTTTAGTAGCGTCCCAATTAAGGCATGACCAATTTCATGATAGGCAGTTTTAATCTTTTCTGCGCTATTTAAAAGAGGTTTTAGGGTCATACCAATGGTAATGCGATCAATGGCATCAAAGACTTCTAGCTCTGTAATTTCTTCTTTGTGGCGACGGGCAGTAAGAATTGCTGCTTCATTTAATAAGTTAGCTAAATCTGCTCCTGCAAATCCTGGTGTACGGCGGGCGATCGCATCTAGAGATACACTTTCGGCAATGCGTTTATTGCGGGCATGAACCTTCAGAATTTCTAGACGACCTTTAATACTGGGGTAGTCAACGGTAATTTGGCGATCAAATCTCCCTGGACGTAGTAAGGCTGTATCTAAAACATCGGGGCGATTGGTTGCGGCAATAATAATTACGCCTGTGTTACCCTGAAATCCGTCCATTTCAGTCAGAAGTTGATTTAGGGTTTGTTCCCGTTCATCATTGCCGCCGCCGCCAAAGCCCGAACCCCGTTGTCGCCCGACTGCATCAATTTCATCAATGAATACTATACATGGCGCATTTTCCTTTGCCTTGTGAAATAAATCTCGTACCCGTGATGCGCCTACACCCACAAACATTTCCACAAACTCTGAACCAGATAACGAAAAGAATGGTACGCCTGCTTCCCCAGCGATCGCCTTTGCCAGCATAGTTTTACCAGTGCCTGGAGGTCCAATCAGGAGTACACCTTTAGGAATCTTTGCCCCAACTGTAGTGAAGCGATCGGGTTGCTTGAGGAAACTTACAACCTCTTGGAGTTCTTCTTTAGCCGAATCTACCCCAGCTACGTCATCAAAAATTACGCCTGTTTTTGCCTCTGGAGCAAACTTTGCCCGAGATTTGCCAAAATTCAAGGTTTGAGCAGGCCCGCCAGGTGCATTATTTACGCGCCTAAACAGGAAAAAGAGGAGAAGGATTAGTAAAAATGGCACGAATAATGTGCTTGCCAACTGCCAAAATACTGAGGGCTGTCTGATTGGTTTGACACCGATGTCAACTTTATTTTCTTTTAATGCCTTAATTAGTCCAACATTACCATCCCGAACTACCAGTTCCACACTGACCTTACGATTGTCCTTAAGTTGTGCCTCTAGGAGCAATCCTGTGCTGTCAATATCAACTTTTTGTACCTGCTTGTCCTTAACTTTATTTATAAACTCACTGTAATTCATGGGAGTAGCCACACCGTCTTTTTCCGCAAAGGCGAAGTTAGGGATGGTTGCAACAAGGCTAGACGAAGCTACTAGAGTAATTGTTAAGGCTTTTAAGCGTTGCCACATAGATTGCTTGTGTGAGGTTGTAAGAGTTTTATTAGGAGAAAGCTTCACCTTGCGATCGCTCCTTGGAGTACCAATATTTGTTTTGTTATTCATTCCTGCTATTAGTTTAGTCTATTGCTGAAGAGTTGTGAAAACAGTCGCATAGATAACGGTTAGCTAAGTTTGAGATTTCTAAAGATTTATGAGGCAATATTAAAAGCCGCAGTTCATGGGTTAGGTTGTTAATTAATCAATACCACTACTATCCTTTAAATTTAATCTATTGATCGGTAGTTAGGTAAGCGCAATGATTTTTCAAGGTGACTAGTTAATATTTTCATCTAAATCAATTTTTTAATCAAACTAAAAATCAACGCTGGTGACTTATAAAATCTTACCTAACCTATGATCGATATTCCTTTTACCCTTGATCAACTCCGCATTTTAAAGGCGATCGCCGCCGAAGGTAGTTTTAAGCGAGCTGCGGATAGCTTATATGTGTCTCAACCTGCTGTGAGCTTGCAAGTGCAGCACCTAGAGCGGCAGTTGGATGTACCGTTATTTGATCGTGGAGGCAGGCGGGCTCAGTTAACCGAAGCAGGAAGATTGTTACTTTCCTATGGCGATCGCATTTTAAGTCTGTGTCAAGAAACCTGTCGGGCAGTGGAAGATTTGCAGAACTTGAATGGTGGGACTTTAATCGTTGGAGCCAGCCAAACCACGGGTACTTATCTGATGCCCAGAATGATCGGGATGTTTCGGAAAAAGTATCCTGATGTTTCGGTGCAATTACACGTTCATTCGACGCGGCGGACGGCTTGGAGTGTGGCAAATGGACAGGTGGATTTGGCAATTATTGGGGGCGAAGTTCCCG
>JBBQHY010000204.1:0-4924 GCA_038324415.1 Pseudanabaenales cyanobacterium
TTCTTAATACGCCATTGACTAATCCCGATAGTCCACCCAATTTTTCGGACTTGGCTAAATCCACAGTGGTATTGACCGCAGCAGAGTCAGGAATATGATCTAAAAAGCAAATTTGATAAATGCCAATTTGTAAAATCAGACGGAGGTCGGGTGGTTGTTTGGCGGTGGGTTTTCCTGTAAATTCGGCAATTAGGGCATCAAGGGTGCGCTGTCTGCGGGTAATGCCATAAACTAGTTCCGTAACTAGGGAGCGATCGCTTTGGGAAAGATCTTGATGACTCTGAAGAATGCGATCAAGGGCAATATCAGCGTATGCTTTTTGCTTGTTAATCGCTTTAAGCGCATAAAAAGCGAGTTTACGGGAGTTGGTCATAGAAACCGCTAGAATTACTAGGCTTACTTTTAGAAAAATCGAGCCTTATGACTATAGCAATGTATATAAGCTATTGGGTTGAAGAGAAATATTTCGGTTTTATGCTATTGACCGCCTTTACTTTAACGAAACATTAAAACTGGATTTAGAAAAGAGTTTTCTCTAAAAATGTGGAACCTGCAAATACCTAAATCTATTTTTTGGGAAGCTATTTAAGAAGTAAAAATGCGTAAACCAGGCATAAATACCTCAATCTTGTAGTACTTATACCTGAAATACTCGCAAATCCATTTAAAGTCGATCTTGAAGCATTTAATCATTACACATCTAGAACTTAGACTTTTAATAGAAATAAATACATTAATACTTTTCATTAACAATTGCCAAAAGCATGTAGAAGCATTTAACTAATAGTAATTTCACCGTTAGAAACGAACTTTCCATTTATTCACTTTTAAGTGAAATTAATTTGATTAGTTTAGTTTACAACGTTGAAGCTACAACATGAGACATAAGACCCCAATAATGGAGAACTCCTTCATGGGAGACTAGTTCAACTATGATTGCGGATACGAATCCGATCATAGCAAAGCGACCGTTCCAAGTTTCAGCTTGAGGTGTGAATCCCCAAATCCAATCATTGGTATTCACAAGAGCTGTATTTGCAGGGTTAGATGGGTTAGGATTTGTCATAATATTTACTCCGTAGGTTAAAAAGTGAATTTAGTCTTACGACTTCTCTTATGTTTACATATCTATAATGGAAATGGTGTTGAAGTACGCGTTTTAATCAAATCTTTTTTAATTAAATTGATATTCCTTTTGATTTAAATTTGAAGCCAAATTTAAATCAGTTCACTACGGACATTTACCTAAAGTGCAGTCATCACTTTAATCAACTCAGCTGATAAATCTGCTTTTAAATTATGTTGTTTTTTGAAAAGAACACCCGCTAGAAAGTAGGTATTTTGGGAATAAAAAGCTTTGTGTAGCTTGTGAAGTTCGTTTATGCGCTGCTTTACTTTGGGTTCCGAACTATAGTACCCAAAACTCATCGGGGCAACCATAAAATCTTCTACTTGGTAACCATTAGCGATCGCATATTCAATCGTTCCCACAGGATCGGAGTAGGCAGAAATCATTAACATAGCATTGGGGAAGTTTCTTTCTAAAAGCTGTCTTGTGATCCCCGCTCCATCAATTCCACCATGTAACGCTGGTAGATATATATCGTCATTGATCGCGGGGATGTAAGGTGGATTTGCAATTAAATAATCAGCAGTGAGACTGTTAAAGAAGCTTGTGTTGTGGATAATATATTTATGATTGAGTCGATGGCGATCAATGCGGGACTTGGCGACATTACAGGCGGTATCGTTTAGTTCGTAACCATTAATTAGACCATTAAACTGATTCTTCAATAAGCTGTTAATAACTGGACTTCCATCTCCAGTGCCAAACTCAACAATAGATGTAAACCCATTACAAGTATTTAAGACCATTTTATCTAGACATTGGGAATAAAACTGAGATTCTTCTGGACAAAAGAATATATCTTCAGGGCCGTGAGATATATATGGGGATAGGATATGAGGATAGTTTTTAGCTGAACTTTTCGCACTTATTTTTGCACTTATTAATGAGGTATTCATAAATTTTTTAGTTGTTTTGCTTATTAAATGTCCATTCCAGACTTTTGATGGGGGCTTGTTAGGGCTGTAATCAGATCAGCATCGCTTTCATACTTTAGTGAAGACAAATGACAAGATTCGATAATGTAATTTTAGAAATTACTTTAAAGTCTAATCGGAACTCATTAGTATCAATTATTTTTGCTAAAGTTCCATTCAAGATATTTAACAGGGGCTTGCCTGAGGGCGTTCGTCAAAGCTTCGTCGCTATCATATTTAAGTTGAGATAAATGAGAAGCTTCTACATTTACGGTAAACTCTTCATCTTCAAAGCACCAAGGTTCTACAGTTAAATTTCCATTTTCGAGACAGCGCAGATCGTAACGTTGATTGTCTATGCCGTGGGTAATCTCTAATGCCCTGCCGTCTTCTGGAACTTGCTTTTGAGCCAAGATTAAAGAAAGGCGATCGCACCATTGCATAAATTGGTAGGCACGTTCTGCTACTTGTTTAGTTATTCCTAACTCCTTTTGCCATTTTTCCTGATTTTCCACTTGGGACTTAAGAAAATTATGCCAATCTTCAGAAATATCGTTTTTACCTTGACTCAGATAACAAGTGTGCATAGAAGTTAGCATAGCTACCCATCTACCTCTGTAGAGTGATTCATCCAAATGTTTCTTTAGACTTTCTGGTATCTTCGATGACTCTTCGCCTAAAGTAAAGTCTAACGGAGCGCCTACTTCAGTCAAATGATTACCTGTCCACTCCTTTTCTAAATCATCATGATGAGATATTGCCGCGATTGTTTCGTAAAAGCGGGTAGGCGTATTAGATCGTTGCCATTGTCCGCCTAGTTGTGCCGCAAGTAGAGCATGGGCGCGATGATATATGACATCCCATCCATCCTTTGTTAAATTAACAATCATAAAATTAATGTATTAGATTTAGAATTGAACTCTTGAAGTAGATTCATAATTGCTGCTGCTGCGCGATCGCCAATAAGTTTCTCTTGGTCGTAGCCTAACACTAGTTCCCAAGCATTATCGGGATACATATCCACCAGAGGTAAAGCTACATCAGTTAACATCCATTGACCATGACGTTCGTCTTCACGAATATGTAATTTCCAGTAACCCATGGCTGCATCAGAAAGCCCTAGTCGTTCGGCTGCTATCAGATAATCGGTATAAATTAAAGGTCCCGCAATTTCAAAATAGGTCAGTCCGCCGTTGTAACGCAAAAAGTAACGCTTGCGTTCTGTGAGTAAAAAGTTGTGATTGATACTTGCTAAAACCTGCCAAGGCACTAGATCCAAGTAAGCTTCGGTCTGGATATTTAAGTGCAACTCTGACATCATTTGTGCAAAGAAAGTAGAATGCTTGCGGGCTAACCGACCATTACCATATTCTTCCAACAAAACTCGAAACAAAGTGGCTTGAATTTCGTTACTAGCTCCACCCAAAATTCGTGACAGTCTACTAGCTTCTACTAACCCGTCTACGGAAGCGATCGCTAATAGTAATCGATATCCCGAAAGAGTTAAATCTTCACGGAGATAACGCTTTGATTCGGATACTAATGGATTTAGATCTCGGTCTGCGCGTTCGATCAAACCTTGCTTTGCTGACTCTGCATCTAACCTTTTAGTTTCTTCAGTGTCCAATTGATTCACTTCCCATGCTTGCCAGTGAGATTCTAAGCGATCGCGAAGTAATTGCAAATAAAGAGAGCGTTCGTTTTCGTAGTTCTGGAGATCGTCGTACCAAAATAAGTTAAGACGATTGAGTCGGTAAAGGACTCGTTGTAAAAATCTTGAAGCTAATTCAGAGCTTTGGCTATTCTGGGCATATGCATCTTGGATAGCGATGGTGATTGCCACTTCTAAAACCCTAATTAGCTTGGGTTGCAACTTGATTTGGTCATCTAAGTCTTTTAAGGTTAAGAGTTCACTAAATTGGCGTTCGGCTTCATCATAATTAAAAAATTGAAACGAAGGTAATGAATTATCCAAGCTTTCATGAGCGATGGGATCGAAGTTTAGAGTTGATATCATGATGGTTAAATAAAAAACGGGTATATTAACGATTAGGCTTATCGATTTCGATTAAGACCACTGATCGCCCAAGTTGCATAGGAACCAATCGGACTCCACAAGAGGTAAGGAATAAGTAACAATGCACTCAATCTAGAGATTTGCCAAACTGATAGTGTTAAAAATATCCCTAGAACAAAGCCAAATAAACCTACTACAACTCCTAAAGTTAGGTTACGGGATTGCAGTGTCATGGGAACGTAGGCAATAATCGCAATTTCTAAAACCAAGTAAAATGCCATTAATATCCATCCGTTAAAACTTCCCATTTCCGCCTCCCAAACAAAGTAAGCGGATACACCACCACAGATTAAAATTACAGTCCAAATTACAGGAATTAATGGTTCAAAAGTTAACCAACGTGGGCGACGCAGCCGTATAAACCATTTAGTATCACTTGGTGAAACTAAGTTGGCACCTAATGAAACTAAAAAAATAACTACGGCGATCGCAATCCCTGAGTTGATCATTTTTGTTACCCAAAATTAATTGGTTTTAGATTTGACCGTCGCTTTCACATTTACACTCTTTACACCCTTGATGCCCATTGCCAATTTATCAATTTTCCCTAGCTGATCTTGTGCGGTTACGGTACCAGAGACATTTACAACTCCGTCCTTGGCATCTACTGTCAAAATACCGCCAGGAATATTCGCTTCTAATTTGCTTCGTACTTCACTTGCAAGATCGCTATCATCTCGAACATTGCGATCGCCACCAGCATTGTTACGTTCTTCTCGCGCCCGAATGTCCGCACTCAACTGTTTTTTGCGAATATCACTTTGAGCATCATCCTTTACTGCTGTGGGATCTGAAGCCGCAGAT
>JBBQHY010000205.1:0-4900 GCA_038324415.1 Pseudanabaenales cyanobacterium
ACATCGATCATGCCCCATTTATCTTGGCAGGGGTATTGCTGAGTATGGTTGTGATTTATCTTTCGAGTAAAATCGGCGGTGAGATTGCTACCAAGTTTGATGTTCCTTCGGTATTAGGCGAACTTGTGGCTGGGGTTATAGTTGGAGTCTCAGCCTTAAAACTAGTCATATTTCCTGAAAGTGGTAGCGATGGCACAGATTCTATAGTTATGATGGTCTTGCAAGCAACGGCGGGGCTACCTCTATCAGAAGTTTCAGGAGTATTTACCAAAACCAGTGAAGTTATCTCGGTTTTGTCCGAGTTAGGCGTAATTATCTTACTGTTTGAAATTGGGTTAGAGTCCGACCTCAAGCAATTAATGGGGGTAGGGGCACAAGCACTGGTCGTTGCTGTAATTGGGGTCTTAGTTCCGTTTATTGCAGGTACAGCAGGTTTAATCTATTTATTTGGAATGCCAACAATTCCTGCTATTTTTGCAGGGGGGGCTCTGACGGCAACCAGTATTGGTATTACTTCTAGGGTGCTTTCAGAATTGGGAAAACTTAGCTCTAGGGAAGGGCAGATTATTCTAGGCGCTGCCATCACTGATGATGTCTTAGGGATTATTGTCTTGGCGGTAGTAGCAAGTTTGGCAAAAACGGGTGAAGTTGACCTGTTTAATGTCGTAATTCTCATCGTGAGTGCCTCAGCCTTTTTATTGGGAGCAATCCTAATAGGCAAACTTGTAAATAAGGTTTATATCGGGCTTGCTTCTAGGCTCAAAACTAGAGGTGAAATTATAACTCCTGCCGTTATTTTTGCTTTCTTAATGGCTTATCTAGGTAATGTCATTCATTTGGAAGCAATTTTAGGATCCTTTGCAGCGGGTTTAATTCTTGAAGAATCTGACCAACGCCACGAATTAGAGAAACAGATCGTGCCTGTGGCAGATTTATTTGTCCCAATTTTCTTTGTGTCGGTGGGGGCAAAAACTGATGTTGGAGTTCTAAATCCATTTGTTCCAGAAAATCAAGAGGGTTTAATTATTGCGGCTTTTTTAATTGTGGTGGCAATTATCGGCAAAATGGTGACGGGCATAGGTGCGTTTGGGATCCCTGGAATTAATAAATTGGCGATTGGGATGGGGATGATTCCCCGTGGTGAAGTCGGTTTGGTATTTGCCGCCATTGGTTCATCGGCAGGGGTTTTATCTCGGTCTCTGAATGCAGCGATCGTGGGCATGGTAATTGTGACTACCTTTGTGGCTCCGCCTTTACTTAGGGTGGCATTTGGTTCTGATTCTGCGCTTGATTCTGATCAAAATAAATTAGCGAATAAGGAGTTATAGGGTGGATAAAGCTCTGGCTAAAATTCGACTTGGTATGCGGAATTTAGGGCTAAAACAGATTGATATAGCCCTCCAGAGCATAGAGAGGCAATTAATTAGCTCGCGCTTAAATGTAGTAGAGGTGGTAACACTTCAGGGGCGATGTCGAGAACTGCGGATGGCTAGGTGGTTGGTTAATCGGATGCTTTATGCTGAGGATTTATTAACTAGTGCGATCGCCACTAAAGTCTCTCCGATCAAAACCAATAGAAACTATCAATCTCTGTGGACAAGGTTGTATGAATCCACCCTTAAGCGTATAGAAATGAGCTTAGAGAATCAAACTTCAACGCCCTTGGAAATTGACATTCTCAAAGAAGATAAAAAAAGGGAACTCCTTCTCATAATTTTGCAAGAACTAGAGCTTTTACTAGCAGAAGTTCCAAATTCAGGGCTTGATTCAGTTCAACTCTTAGCCAAAATACCGTTGATTCTAAGCGATCTTTGGCGATCTACAACCACGAAATTTTTTGGTAAGTACTCTAGCCTTAACTATGATGGCAAGGATGTGGAACTTGTTAATAGGCTATTAGGTGATCAGAAGATTGTGGAAGCGGAGATATTGAATAAAATTCCCTTTGGATTTGACCTTTGTAACTACGTCCTGTTTAAAGCGGATTTGGTGATTGATAACTCATTGTATGGTGCTCAAACCCCAGAGGCGATCGCACACGCTGAGACAGTTTTAAGTAATTTATTAATTCAAGTTGCTAATGCGGTGATGCAACCACTCTTAAATCACTTTGCGGATGTGGAGGAAATTAAACAAAGGTTTTATACTTATAATCTGATTGCCACCCGTGAAGTTGAGCGATTTCGTAATAATCTATCGTGGCACTATCGGTTAGAGAGCTATTGGGGTGAGGCACAGGCAATTTATGAAAGCCAATATCACCTGTTTAGGTTTAGCGACGGAGGAATTATCAAAATGGATGTCTATGCTCCTCGCAGTCGAGAATTATCAAGGCTATCGGGTATTCCCTTGCTAGTTACGCTGCTATTAGAACTTCAAGATGCGATCGCTCCTAGGCTACGTTCAATTACGGCATTTATAGGTACGGGGTTAGTTTATATACTCAAAAATGTATTAGGCAGAGGCATAGGGCTAATTGGTAAAGGCATCATACAGGGAATTGGCGATTCCTTTAGTATTGGTAGAGATAAAAGAAGAAGCGATCGCTTTTAATCTTCTAATTTTTAAGATTCAAGGGAATAGATAACTAGTTGCGGGCAAGGTCTATAAATTTTCGGACTTCAGCTAGGGATTTTAGGTCTCCTTTGTTTGTATAAATCCGTTCTGCTTGGCGCAAAGATTGAACTGCTTCAGGTTTGCGTTGTTGCTCTAATAGCAGCTTTCCTAAAGCAAAATAAGCTGAGGCATCTTCGGGAGTTTTGGCTAAAATATCTCGATAGGAAACGATCGCCCCCGAAATATTATTTTGCCTAAGGTAAAGAGCAACGATCATTCGTTGAATTTGAGATGAGGTTCCCAGATTGATCTCTGCGGTGGCGGCTTGTCTATAGGCAGTAATAGCTTCATCAAAGTTACCTTGATCTCTGGCGAGTTGAGCGATCGCCATATTCGCTTTGAAATGACGGGGGTTAATACTTAAAATTCTTCTATATATTTCAATTGCCCCTTGCTGATCGTTCTTACTTTCGCTGACACTAGCTAAAGCCACCAAGACATCTAGGTTATTTGGCTCTAAGCGGTTAGCATCCATATAAGTAATGAAAGCTTCTTCTATATTCCCTTTCTGCTGTAAGAGATAACCAAGATTTAAGTATGCTTTAACATGATTAGGAAGAAGAGCAATAATTTGACGATAAATTGCCGATGCTCCAAAGAAATCTCGCTGCTGGGTCAAAACATAGCCAATACTAAGATAAGCATCTACATTACGGGGATCGAGCCTGATTGCACGGCGATAGGATACTAATGCCTCTGGAAATTTTTGTTGCTGAGTATAGACAAAACCTAGGGCAATTAATGGCTTTGGATCATTTCGATCAAGGAATATAGCACGTTGAAAAGCAGCGATCGCTGCTGGAAAATTTTGTTGTTGAGTTAATAGGAATCCAATACTAGTCTGAATACGGGCATTTTTGGGGGCGGCGGCGGCAGCTTGAGTATAGGCATTTAGTGCACTCGGTATATCTTGAGCATCCCAAAGTTGTTTGCCTCGGATAATTAATTCAGTCGGATCAACTTTTTTTGGGCGAGGTTTGGCGATCGCAGGCTCACCTACTGCCACAGCTATGGTAATTGTGATTATACTCAGAGAGATCTTAAAAAGCTGATTGAGTGAGATTGGACTAGATAAAAAGTGCGACAACAGGCATCCTCCATGACGATTATAACTACTGGATTTATTTAGACTTGATGCAGTAGCTGTTGGTGATTTATCTAAAAAACTATATTTTGTAAATTCTAAACTAAAAAGTTTGATAGCCTCAACATCTGGGGGTATATTAACACTGATCTCTTGAAAGTCATAACATCAGTGTTAATGATGCAAACATTACCATAAGTGGGTTCCAAGCTCACAACTTATAATTAATTTCTAGATTGAGCATATCTTTTATTTAGTACTTATTACTCCCTTCCCACTGTAGAAATATCCACAACTGAAATGGGGTCAAGGGGCAGAACCCTCTCGTGGGGGCTTCGCTTCCACACCCAAAAAGACTAATCTTTGACTAAGAAGGGAGTAGCTATTATTGAGTTCTGATCACAACTTATTAAGAAAATATTGTGGGTAGAGAATTTGTAAGAGTGACGTAGTAATGTAACTTGAAAATATGCCATGTTCTAGCTTACAAAAAATTCCTAAAACTTTGAGAACTTAGGCTTTTAGGACAAATTTATCATTCTCATAATTACATGCAAATATTAACCTCATAGGGCATCATTGTGACTAACGCCTCAACTACTGCCGTTGCCGCCCAATCTGTTAACTCCTTGGCAAATTCGGGAGTTTATATCACCATGCACGGGCACTTTTATCAGCCGCCTAGAGAGAATCCTTACCTGAATGCAATCGAAACCCAAGAAGGTGCTGCGCCTTTCCATGACTGGAATCAAAGAATTCACCACGAATGCTATCGCCCTAATGCCTTTGCCCGCATACTGAATGGGCACGGAAAACTGTTAAGAATCGTCAATAACTTTGAATTCCTGAGTTTTAATATTGGAGCAACTCTCCTGTCTTGGCTAGAGCAGTTCGATCCCGAGGTCTATCAACGCATTCTCGATGGGGATCAAGCTTCTGCCGATCGCTTAAATGGTCATGGTAATGCGATCGCTCAAGTTTACAACCACATTATTTTGCCCTTAGCTAACCCTAGGGATAAACTCACCCAAATTCGGTGGGGAAAGGCTGACTTTAAAGCTAGATTTGGACGAGAAACCGAGGGAATGTGGCTGGCAGAGACGGCTGTGGATTACCCAACCCTAGAAGCTTTGATTTCTGAAGGTATTCAATTTATTATTTTGGCACCGTCCCAAGCTCAACGCTGCCGTCCTCATAATT
>JBBQHY010000206.1:0-4889 GCA_038324415.1 Pseudanabaenales cyanobacterium
TCATCTCGGTTACCTAGAAATAATTCCGAAGGATTACGAACTTCTAATAATCCCTGCTCTACCATTTCAAATACGCCAATTTCTTGGGTCGCACCAAACCGATTTTTGACCGATCGCAATAATCTATGGGTAGCATAGCGATCGCCCTCAAAGTATAAAACCGTATCTACTAAATGTTCTAAGACTTTTGGTCCTGCGATCGCCCCGTCTTTGGTTACGTGTCCGACAATAAATAGGGAAATATTATCCCGTTTAGCGACTCGCATCAAAGCCGAAGTACATTCCCGCACTTGAGACACTGAACCAGGTGCAGCATTTAAATTAGCAAAATATAAAGCCTGAATACTATCAATCACCGCTACTGGAGGACGGAGCGATCGCAATTCCTGTAAAATCGTTTCTAAATCAGTTTCAGGTAAAAGATAAAGCTGACTAGAATTTACATCTGTTAATCCTAAACGTTGAGATCGCAGTTTCACCTGTTGGGCAGATTCCTCGGCACAGACATATAAAGTCGGATAGCGTTGCATAAGTTGCTGTGCCATGCCTAACAGTAAAGTACTTTTACCAATGCCTGGTTCTCCCCCAATTAGTACCAAGGAACCAGGGACAATGCCGCCACCCAAAACCCGATCTAGTTCTTCATAGCCCGAAGGTAACTTGGTTTGATGATCGTCACCAATTTGGGCAAGGGTTAGGGATGACTTAGCAACGGAAGGAGAGTTTTTAGTTTTACTGGATTTACTTAAAGACTGAGCTAAGGAATGAATTTCGGCTACTGGGGCGATCGCTTCTTCGACCAATGAACCCCACGCACTACATTCTGGGCATCGCCCAAACGTCTGGGCAAATTCCGATCCGCACTGATTGCAAACATACCGAGACTTAGCTTTTGCCATTATTTAGAGAATTTCATAGCTTGGGCCAGTAGACAGAAAGTTTATCCTCCGCCTACAGAACTAAATTGCTTAATATGCGTCCTGAAGCTCATAAAAATCAGGAGTAATATAATCCTTACGAAGTGGATAGCCTACCCAGTCTTCAGGCATGAGAATTCGTTTCAGGTTGGGATGTCCTTCATAGATAATGCCGTACATATCGTAGGTTTCTCGTTCTTGCCAGTCTGCTGACTTCCAAATCCAATATACCGAAGGCACTCTGGGATCGTTACGAGGTAAAAATACTTTTACTTTTACTTCTTCAGGCTTAGCTTGAGGGTTATCCGTTAGCTTAGTAAGGTGGTAGGTACTAATCAAATCAGAACCTGCTCCAGAATCATAGCCACACTGACACATAAGGTAATTAAAACCGTAGGCATAGAGAGCCGTGGCAAAGGGCAAGAGATATTCACGCTCCACATTAAGCATCGGAACACCTTGATGATCCAAGCCTAAAAACTCGTGATTAAATCCATTATCTGTAAGCCATCCTGAGATTTTATCCGTGGTAGAAAGAGTGCCAGTTGCCTCTAGCTCTTCAGATGCTTTAACTTCATCAGTCATTTATTTCTACCTCTTGTTTCTTAGCAATTTCCAAAGCAGGTAAAGGAATACCAGACTCAACTAGAGATTTTGGTGGAGTCATGCGGTTAGGATTTTCTAAGTACTTACCAGTAAGAATTGGCTCAACTACTTTGAGTTCGTGCTTAATGCTATGAAAACGATGGGTTTGTTTAACATAAGCTTTTTGGGCATAACCTTCAGCATCAATCTTTTTTCGCAGCTTGATAATGGCATCAAAAATTGCCTCTGGTCGGGGCGGACAGCCGGGTAAATAGACATCGACAGGAATTAGTTTATCGACTCCACGCACAGTTGTATAGGATTCGGTACTGAACATTCCACCTGTAATTGTGCAAGCCCCCATCGCAATCACGTATTTAGGCTCTGCCATCTGTTCGTATAGCCTCACTAGGACAGGAGCCAGTTTCATGTTTACGGTGCCAGCAGTAATGATTAAATCTGCTTGTCTGGGGCTGGAACGAGGTAATAAACCAAAGCGATCAAAATCAACCCGAGAACCTAACATTGCTGCAAACTCAATAAAGCAGCAGCTAGAGCCATAGAGCATCGGCCACATGCTAGACATTCTTGCCCAATTGTAAAGATCGTTAAGTGTGGTAAGAACTACATTATTTGATAGATCTTGAGTCACCCTAGACTCTTCGATGGGATTGATTAAGCGTTGCTTTTGATCTTCAATACTAAAATCTAAACTAATATTCTCTGCTTTCATGACCATTCCAATGCTCCTTTGCGCCAAGCGTATACAAGACCTAAAACTAAGATCGAAATAAAAATTAAAGCTTCTATAAAAGCTAATATCCCCAGTTGACTGAATGCCACTGCCCAAGGATATAAAAACACAGTTTCTACATCAAAGATGACAAAGGCAAGGGCAAACATATAGTAGCGAATATTAAATTGTATCCATGCTCCTCCCTTGGGCTCGCATCCAGACTCATATGTGGTGCGACTGGCAGGACTAGCGATCGCTGGGCTAAGTAGCTTTGCTAAAACTAATCCGAGGATAGGTACAAATATGCAGACTAACAAAAATACCAAAAGGTACTCATAACCGCTTAGAACCAAGGTCTTTTCCTCTTTATATCTCTAAACTTAACATCTGACTTCTAGTATAACTGCCTTGATCGTAAAAATTTATCTCAGTATTTATACTTCTGGGTTTTTAGATTTTATAATCAAATTTACTGTGCGGGTTAGCAGAGTTACAGCATTAATTTTTTATTAAAACCTTTCTAGTTTCTAAAAATAAAATAAAGTAAATAATCAGGAGTCAAAGTGAATTCTAATCTTAATCAAGGTTTAGCGGCAAAATTACGAGATGGTACTGCCAAGTCTCATTCCATGGCTGAAGGTGCAGATTTTATTAAGTGCTTTTTACAAGGTGTAATCGACAAGCCCTCCTACCGTAAGCTAGCCGCCAATTTTTACTTTATTTACACTGCCCTCGAAGCAGAACTGACTCGCCACAAGGATAGTCCGATTTTAAGTAGTCTTTATACCCCTGAACTCTGGAGACAAAAGACCCTTGAGCAAGATTTAGCTTACTATTACGGGGCAGACTGGCGGCAGCAGATTCAGGCATCAGAGGCTTGCAAAAAGTATGTAAAACACATTCAAGAGGTTTCTAATAACAGTCCCGAACTATTAGCTGCCCATGCTTATACACGCTACATGGGGGATTTGTCGGGTGGTCAGATTTTGAAAAAGATTGCCAAGCAAGCAATGGGGCTAAAAGATGGTGATGGCACTGCTTTTTATGAATTTGAATCTATTCGTAATCATGGCGAGTTTAAGAAAATCTACCGTGCTGCCTTAGATACCTTACCCGTTAATGATGCTACCCAAGATCGAATTGTCGATGAGGCTAACTTTGCTTTTCATTTGAATATGGAAATGTTCCAAGAACTTAAGGGTAATTGGTTCATTACTCTATGCCAAATGCTGTGGAATTGGATTGTGAGCCGCTTTCAATCTACTTCGACTGTACCGTCTTCTGGCTCAACTGCGGTTTAGTTATAAAATCAAAAAAAGCCCTCTAATTCTCTAAGTATGGGGGGCTAATAGTTTGGTTAATCAAACCGAACTTAATCTCTACTGATGAGATATGAATAGCGATCGCCCAAATTACCGAAGTTTCTAGTTAAAAAGTAGGCGATCGCAAAGTCTAAGAAATTTAATGCACTCAATCTCTATGGACATGATAATTTACGGTGACGTATGGTTATTACAAGGATTGAACCGCAGTTGAGGGATAATTCTAAGTTATGTTCTAGGACTAAAATCTACTCAAATTTAACTAAAAATGTATGAGTAGAAGGGGCAAGTTATTTGAGAGCATCAAGAACAGCCCCAATAATGTAACCTTTGCGGACATTCGCAAACTTCTAGAACTGGAAAACTTCCTGTTAGATAGAGTTTCAGGTAGCCATCACGTCTTTCGGAAAAGTGGAACTATACTGGTGATACCAGTTCATAACAATCGAGAGAAGTCTATTTATGTGAAGCGAGTCATACTCCCTTCCCACCATAGAAATATACACAGTTTAAATGGGGTTAAGGGGCAAAGCCCCTTCGTGGGGGCGCAGCCCCCACACCCCCCTAAAGATTAATCTTTGACTGGGAAGGGAGTAGAACTAATTGAAGGAGATGAACGATGAATTACCCAATTGTTATCTACCCATGTGAAGAGGGAGGTTCCCGCCCTCAGAGGATGCCTTGCACAGGGAGAAACTTTGGAAGAAGCATTAGAAGAATTGGTCACCGTTCGTCAACTATGGATAGAAACAGCACAGAAATACGGACAAAAACTTCCCGATATTGAAAATGCCCTCTCAAGAGTAAAAATACTCGGAAGTGCATAATAAATCACCGCACCCGACCGTATGATAATTTATTTGTAGTCATCCAAAGTTACTAGCGGCGGGTAAGTTCAACCGTTATACCTAACCGACCGCCTCGCTTAAGTTATCTGTTTTCATCTGAGATTAAGCAAGAATAAAATAGCTGGCTTCGTTGATAAGTTTAGATAGATTATTAGCGATTTTTTAGGCAACTCAAGCGATTGCAAAGGCTAAGAAATTAACCGTACCTAATCTTTATAAACAAGATAATTTACGGTAATGTATGGGTATAAAAAGTATTAACCCGTTACTGCGGTATAAATTTAAATTGTGTTAAAAGTACCAACACGTTAAATTTATTCTCTAAAGCATACAAAAATTGTAAATGAATAACCCCGCCGCAAGCAGCGGGGTATCGAACTCAAAAGAGATTTAGTTGACTGTTAGAATGTAATTCTAAATATTCTCTTCCTTGCGCCTCTACATATTTTTTTATCATTCTTTCATTTCCATGTTTACCTAC
>JBBQHY010000207.1:0-4876 GCA_038324415.1 Pseudanabaenales cyanobacterium
AGTTTTTTTAATGCCGCAGCAGGTGGAGCAGATCAAGCTCCTGTAAGTTTCCGCCCGATTAATATTGCTCGCTATGGCGAAGAGCGGATGAAGAAGTCCCTAAGGGATTTAAGCTGGTTTTTGCGCTATACCACCTATGCGATCGTGGCGGGTGACCCCAATATTTTGGCAATGAATACGCGGGGGTTACGGGAAATTATCGAAGCAGCTTGCTCCACCGATGCCACCATTGTTGCTCTACAAGAAATGAAGCGATCAGCAATTAGCTATTTACGCAACGATCAAGAAGCTGTCGATATCGTCACTACATACATGAATGTGGCGATCGCCGAGTTTAAAGCTCCAACTCCATCCAATAAAGCTCGTCAACGTAATTCTGGTGATTTACAGGGTTTATCCTTACCCCAAAGCTACTTTAACAGTGCCGAACGTCGTCAAAAATTCGTAATGAAAAATGGGCTATCTAGCACTGAGAAAAATAATGTAGTTAAAGCTGCCTATCGGCAAATTTTTGAGCGGGATATTACCCGAGCCTATAGCCTGAGCATTTCCGATTTGGAGTCTAAGGTCAAAAATGGTGAAATTTCGGTTAGAGAATTTGTCCGCCGAGTTGGTAAGTCTCCTTTATACCGAGATCAGTTCTTTAGCCCCTATATTAATTCTCGTGCCTTAGAACTAGCCTTCAAACATTTCCTTGGTCGTGCACCTGAAAGCCGTGAAGAAGTGCAAAAATATTTTGCGATCGTCTCTAAAGGTGGTTTGGCAGCTTTAATTGATGCTTTGGTAAACTCCACGGAATATAGCGATTACTTTGGAGAAGAAACTGTTCCTTATCAACGTGGCTTGGGGCAAGAAGCTCAACCTGCCCGTAACTGGGGTGCTCAGTTTGACCTATTCAACTATGCGGCTCCATTCCGCAAGATTCCCCAATTTATTACCTTATTCGCTGCTTACAAGCAACCTTTACCCGATCAGCACGTTTACGGTTCAGGTAACGATCCGCTGGAAATTCAATTTGGAGCGATTTTCCCTAAGGAAACCAAATCTCCAAGCGCCACACCAGCCCCATTTAGCAAAGATACCCGTCGGATTTTAATTCGGTCTGGAGCAGGTATTTCTAACCAACTCAGTAATCCTCAGGCTAGAGGTGAAGCACCTGGTTCTCTTGGTCCAAAGGTGTTTAAGCTAGATCAGTTACCTGCTTTTAAGGGTAAAAAGTTTAATAAGAATGCCAGTGTTAAATACTCAGAAAGTTCGACCCAAGCTCTGATTCGGGCTACTTACCTCCAAGTAATCGGGCGGGATGTATATGAAGGACAGAGATTGAAGGTATCAGAAATTAAACTGGAAAATGGCGAAATTTCGGTTAAAGAGTTCGTCCGCCAAATGGCTAAATCTAATCTGTTCCGCGACCTGTACTGGACTAAGTTGTATGTAACCAAGGCGATCGAATATATTCACCGTCGCTTGCTCGGTCGTCCTACCTACGGGCGGGTCGAGATGAATAAATACTTCGATCTTTGCTCCAAAAAAGGTTTTTACGCCTTGGTCGATGCCATTCTTGATACCAAGGAATATGAAGAGGCATTTGGCGAAGATACAGTTCCCTACGAGCGTTACCTTACTCCTGCGGGTGTATCTATGCGTCAAAACCGCCTAGGTGCGATCGCTGAGGATAAAGGTACTGTGGTTGTGAAAACTGAGACTCCTCGCTTTGTATTATTGGGTCAAGTTACCGAAGATCGTTCTGCTATTTCCATTCGCGATCGCATCGCCCAAGGTGTAAGCAAGAAACGGGAACAAACCAAAGTATTCAAACTGGAGAACCGAGTACCTGATCAAGTGAATGCTCTAATTGGTGCTGCCTATCGTCAGGTATTTGAGCGGGATATTGCTCCCTATGTGATTAATGCTCAATTTACTCGCTATGAGAGCGGACTAAAAAATGGTGAAATCTCCGTTAAGGAATTCATTGAAACGATCGGAACTTCAGAACTATACATCAAAGAGTTCTATACTCCCTATCCCAATACTAAGGTAATTGAGCAAGGTACGAAGCACTTCCTTGGTCGTGCACCACTAGATCAAGCCGAGATTCGGAAGTATAATCTGATTCTGGCAAATCAAGGGATTAAAGCCTTTGTCTCAGCCATGGTTAATTGTCAAGAATATGTTGATACCTTTGGCGAAGATGTCGTTCCTTACAATCGCTTTGCTACATTCCCTGCGGCGAATTTTAATAATTCTCAAACTCTTTACAATCGCCTAACTAAACAAGATGATGCGATCGTAGTCCCCAGTTTTGAGTCTGTGAAACCCAGTATGGATGCCACCCAAATGCCGCTATTGGCAAATGCGATGGTGGTAATGAAGGCGGCAGAACTCCTACCCGATCTAACTAAACCTCGCTTTATTGAGCTTGGGCGATCGTTCTCTAATGGGAACGGGCAATCCGTAGAGGTAGGTGTAGGCACTAGTCGGCGCAAACCCGCTCGCATCTTCCGTCATACCCGTGGTACAAATTCATCTGAAACTAATGTTGTCATTAATGCTATTTATACTCAGGTGATGGATGTGTTCTCTGGACAACCTACGGATCTGTTCCGAGTGACTAGACTAGAAAGCAAGCTCCGAAACGGTGAAATCTCAGTGCGTGAATTCGTTAGAGATCTTGCCTGTTCCGAACAGTACCGTAAACGCTTTTATACTCCTTATCCAAATACCAAAGTTCTAGAGTTGCTATTCAAACATATCCTAGGTCGCGCTCCTGCAGCTCAAGCTGAAGTACGTCAGTACAATATACTCTTGGCAGATAAAGGATTAAAATCGGCAGTTCAAGAAATGGTTGATTCTGACGAGTATGCGAGATTATTTGGTGAAGATGTTGTTCCATACAAACGCTATCCTAATCTTCCTGCGGGTAACTATCTCGGCAGTATCAAGGTTGATAATGATTTGATTAAGCAATCTTGGTCTGATTTATCTCCTAGTTATGTTGGTGGGCGATCGCCTGCTAAAAGATAAATAACTAATAGTTAATTAAATCTCAATCGGGGGTGAGTGTTAAGCATTCGCCTCTTTTTTTAGTCTTTTGGGTAAATACCTAGACCTTTTGGCAGACTTAGAATTAGTATGTACGTTGAAATGGGTAAAGTTAATGTGCTATTTACTGATGACAACTAATTTCTGATTCCCTGACAATATGAAAGGCAATTGAAGGGCTTTGCCCCTCAAACTCCCCATCGGGGGACGGAATGCCTCCCCTAAACCCCCTGCATAAAGAAAAGTTTGTATTTAGCTGAAACGTTTTGATTGAACTTCAATCCTTAACTCGAACTCACCTTATTTGTAGATATATTCTAAAAAGCTAAACCTCTTTTGATTTTGATAACCAGCATCTATGGCGAAGTTGTTCATTAAAAATACTAAAATTCACGAATACTGAGGCGATCGCAATTTCAAATTTAAAGCTTAAGCAATACTTAAATTAGTAGTTAATTATTGAAAAATAATTCTTAATAGTAATTGGCAAAAACTAAAATTTCTGTTAGCCTAATTGAGAATTATTATTATTTATATTTAAAAAATCTTGTAATGTTCAAGTTCCCGTCTATCCTATCCGTAACCCTGCTGAAGCGAGAAATTTCCTTATTTGTGTTTCAAGTGTACTCCTCATAACAGCCTGTGCTGAGACTCCGACTGCTACTACTGTTATTTCTAATACAAGCACTGAGACTATAACTAGTAAGTCTCAAATAAATGTCAATACAGCGGCGATCGCTGAACTAGATAAATTAGAACTTCCTGGTACCAAGCCTTCACTTTCAGAGCGGATCCAAGCGGCTAGACCTTATAAAACCCTTGATGACCTAGTTAAAAATAAGGCAATCTCGGCGGAAGAGTTAGCACTGATCAAGAATCTAGTTACCACTGAATAAATAATACGAATAGAAATCATATAAGAGGCGAAATCATGGATTTTAGTGCAGCATTACCGACCTTTTTAATCGTACTTAGAGAAGGCACCGAAGCAACCTTAGTTGTGGGCATTGTCTTGGCATACTTGAGTAAAGCGAACCAGTCTTTTTTGAATAAGTGGGTATATTTTGACGGAAGCTGAGCTAAACCGACATACTGAAGCCAATGCTACCTTTAACGAGATCTTTGTCAGCGCGCCATCGAATGTGAATCCAGGTTTAGGTCCTTTATTTAAGAACACTTCCTGTAATAGCTGTCACCTGCGAAATGGTAGAGGAATGCCCATAATTGGTTCTGACACCTCTTTAAAATCCCAACTTTTAGTTAGAGTCAGCCTTCCCTACGGAAACCCCGAAGTGATTAGCGGCGCAGTGCCTGTGGCGGGAATTGGCACCCAGATTCGAGATCACGCCATTTATGGATACAAGCCAAATGCCACAGTGGATGTGAAGTGGAAAGAAACCGCAGGAAAATATACCGATGGTACTAGCTATAAACTGCGATCGCCCATCGCCACAATTACCCTGCCCGATGGAGAGCCTCTATCTCACGCAGTCATGACTTCTCTCAGAATACCGCCGCCTGTGATTGATTTGGGGCTATTGGAAGCGATAGAAGATAAAACTATTATGGGTTTAGCCGATCCAGAAGATAAAAATGGCGATCGCATTTCAGGAAAAGTAAATATGGTTTGGGATGTGGAAAAACAAGCTTTGAGTTTGGGTAAATTTGGACTAAAAGCGAACCAACCTAACCTCCGCCAACAGACTGCGGCAGTTTACTTTAACGATATGAGTGTAACTAATACTGTATTTCCTGATCCCACAGGCAAAAATGATATTACCAATACCAAGTTAGTATCTGGAACTTTCTATACCCAAAGCCTCACGGTTCCCGC
>JBBQHY010000208.1:0-4853 GCA_038324415.1 Pseudanabaenales cyanobacterium
GCAACTATTCGCAATTATCAAAAACTCACTGATTCTCTAGTCGAGATGTGGGATAGAGGTTATCGCACCGATGAACTTCGTATGTTTTTAGATGGTTATTTAGCAGCATTACGAACTATGAATGCCTTGGAACCCCATTTAATTCACCGTCTAGAAGAGGAATCTACAAGATTTCTATATGATGCTTCTAATTTTAGTTCTCCCTATCAAGTAGAGTACGAATTGGAATTTGAGCGTTAAGCCATAGATAGACATAACTAAACTCATAATAAAAAATGCCGCAGGGTAATTTTACCCGTTATATTTTTTAGGATTTTTAGTAAATTGAGGTCTCAACTTTACCTTGTAAAATCCAAGTTGGATAGATGAATGCAATTACGAGTACTTTGGCTTAATGGGGTCAAAAACTTCTCTAAGTATGTAACCTTAGACTGTAGAAGCTTACAGATATGATCAAGGCTAATTTGCTCGGCGTCAGACCACTGCCCCCGATAGAGAATTACCACTCCACCTTTTTTGACAAACGGTACAGAATATTGAGCACAAAGATTGGCGTTACCCAAAGCTCTAACTAAGACTAAATCATAATTTCTATAGTGGGAACTTACGCTATTTAGTTGTTCAGCCCGTCCTGTTAATGAGGCTACATTAGTCAAGGACATAGATTCGCAGACATAATCAATAAAAGCAGTCTTTTTTAAGGTGCTATCTAATAAGGTTAATTGCCAAGTGGGATGGGCGATCGCAACAGGAATGCCCGGAAAACCTGCTCCAGTACCAATATCAATGACTTTAAGATTTTGTTGGTTCCACAATGGTAAAACTCCCCGTAAAGAGTCCCAAAGATGCTTTTCCCAGAAGTCGATTGGTGTGACGATACGGGTTAGGTTCTGAGTTTTATTGCCCTCTAGTACCAAATCATAGAGATTTTGAAAACTGAGTTGTTGGGCTTGAGTTGGCTCCCAGTTTAGGGTTTCTTGCCAGTATTTTGAATATTCTGTAAACATAACAGAATTATATGGGATTAAATCAGTTAGGGTTACAGACAATTTTTCTTGAGCGAGCTTGAGTCAGATTTTTGTTAGGATGATGGATATAATTACTTACAGAATTATCCATATTTTTTTAACGGCTGAAAACAGTGGCTAAAATCAGTTATAAAGGTCAAGATTTAAGCGGCAAGCGTTTTTTTGGTGCAGAGCTTAACGAGGCAGATTTAAGTGAAACTAATTTGAGTAGCGCTAGATTAAGCGGCGCAGAGCTAACGGATGCTGATATTAGTAGTGCCAATCTAACTGGTGCCCACCTCAATCGGGCTGTCATGGTGCGTGCCAACCTTGTCAATTCAGATTTAACTGGTGCCAAGATGATGGAAGCTAATCTGACGGATGCTAATTTATCCCAAGCTAATCTCAGTAATATTAGCGGTGTCGATGCCAACTTTACTAATGCTAATCTGAACTATGTTAAGCTCTGTGGGGCAAATCTAAGCGGCGCAAATTTAACTAAAGCCAATTTTACAGGAACTGACCTGCAAGGTGTAATTTTCAGTAATGCAAACCTCAGTGAAGCTACTCTGACTGCCAGCAATCTGAATGGGGTTAACCTGAGTGGAGCTAACTTAAGTGGAGCAGATTTGAGTGGAGCCATTTTAACTGGGGCAGACATCACTAGAGCTAATTTTGCGAAAACTATTCTTATTGGTGCTGACCTGCGGGGTGTGAATATTTACTCTACCAATATTGTTGAGGCAGTACTTTCAGGCGCAACTATGCCCGATGGTACTAAAAGAGGTTGATTTTTATTCTTGTAGCATTTCGGTAATCCTAAACTGTCTGAGATCACTAGCGATCGCTTCTGTGGCAATATGGAATTCCATTTGAATTTGATTCTAATAATTTTCCAATAATATAATATAGTCAGCCAAAAATCATGATCTCTGTTTCCGCTAAGTTTGAACAATTGCGATCGCATGGACAAGCCGCCCTTATTCCCTTTATCACTGCTGGCGATCCCGATTTAGAAACCACCGCAGAGGCATTAAGAATCTTAGACCGTAGTGGAGCAGACCTGATTGAGCTTGGGGTTCCCTATTCCGATCCTCTAGCCGATGGTCCTGTAATTCAAGCCGCCGCTACGAGAGCTTTAGCGAAAGGTGTAACTTTGGATCGGGTTTTAGCAGTTGTTAAAAATGTGGCGCCCGAATTGCAGTCTCCGATCATTCTCTTTTGCTATTACAATCCGATTTTAAATCTAGGGGTTGAGAACTTCCTGCAAAAAATCTATGATGCGGGAGCTAGAGGCTTGGTAGTTCCAGATTTACCCCTCGAAGAATCCCAAGTTTTACTCGAACCTGCGGCAAAAATCGGTATAGAAGTGATTTTATTAGTTGCGCCCACTACCCCTGAAGCAAGATTTGAAGCGATCGCCTCCCAGTCCCAAGGATTTATCTATTTAGTTAGTTCTACGGGTGTAACTGGTATGCGGAGCCAAGTAAGTAAAAAAGTCCAATCCATTCTCGAACGCCTCAGAACTGTAACCGATAAACCGATCGCTGTAGGTTTTGGGATCTCTCAACCCGAACAAGCAAAACTGGTAATTGAATGGAATGCTGATGGGGCGATCGTGGGGAGTGCGATGGTTAAAACTTTGGCTGAACCAGGCGGATTAAAAGGAATTGAAGAACTTTGTATTAGTCTCAAACGGGCGATCGCTTCTGTTATCTAGATTTTAAAGTTATGAATACATGGCAATTAATTCCAAAAGCAGGAATATCCCTTGGAAAAATAGAAATAACTTTTAACCTCTTACTCCCTTCCCACCATAGAAATATACACAGTTTAAATGGGGTTAAGGGGCAAAGCCCCTTCGTGGGGGCTGCGCCCCCACACCCCCAAAAGACTAATTTTTGACTGGGAAGAGAGTATATTCTTATAGTAGGAAGGGAGTAATGCCATAATCAATCTACAGTACAAATGCTTAAAAAACAGAAATTTCCCTACCTAGTCGGCTCGAAGTGGACAGCCCAAGAAGATACCTTTGGTTGGCGACATTTTATAGTTACTAACCGTAAAAATGAAAAAAATTTAGTATTTGCTGAACTTAAAGCCACCTGTGATGACTCTGTTCGATTTTGGCTGAATGCTAAAGCTTTGAAAGATCGCAACCTTTGGCAACCAGGTTGGATTGCTCTAAGGGGGTTGGTTTCTGGTGAGTAGTAGAATGAAATATTAAGATGATATTGACGTCATAGATTTTCTTGAAACTCGTTGATCGCTTCAACCTAAAGCATTAAATCAATTTTGGCAAAGAACAGGATTATCAAATTTTATAAAGTAATTTAAGGGCGATCGCATTTATAGCCATATTTATGAAGATTTAGTCTTTTTGGGGACTGGTTCCGTTGAATTGATGTTTTACCTATGAACTCTATGGGATATTGGAATAGCAAGTTTTGGAAATTGTGTTACAGCAATTGCACAAAGATTAGAGTTTAACTTTATGCTTATGAAAATCACCCCTTGCGATCGCTTTCTGTATCTTTCACTCAATCCTAATAGGATGTATTCTCTGACTTTGGCAAGATGTGGATATGCTCTAAAATCAACTATTGCTAGTTTAATCTACTTTATCTCTTTGAATTCACTTTTGCCAAAGCACTGGTTCAAAATCATCCTAGTTTTGTAATTCTGCGGGCAAGGTAGGTATATCTATTTTTATCATTTACTTGTTTAACTGCGAGGGCGATCGCTTTTGATTCACCGACAATAATTACTAACTTCCGCGCGCGGGTGATGCCTGTGTAGAAAAGGTTACGGGAGAGCATGAGAAAGTGCTGCATGAAGATGGGCATGATTACGACTGGATACTCGCTCCCTTGAGCTTTATGGATGGTTGTAGCTCGTGCTAGGGTAATTTCATTAAGATCGGCGGAGTCGTAGGTGACTTGTCTATCGCCAAATAAAACCGTGATTTCTTGTTCATCGAGGTCTACATCTGTAATTGTGCCGATGTCACCATTGAAAACTTCTCGGTTATAGTCATTTACTTGTTGCATGATGCGATCGCCCACACGAAAAATCATACTACCTCGCTTAATTTCAGGTATTGAGGGGTCGGGCGGATTTAGTAATTCCTGTAGAACTTGATTGAGATTACGAGTACCAATGTCGCCTCTGGTCATGGGACAAAGTACCTGCATATCCTGTTGTGGGTTGAAGCCTAGACTGGGTAATAGGTGACTAATGATGTCAGAAATTCCCTGTACTCCTGCTTCAGGAGTGGGCATCTCTAACCAGAGACAATCGCTTTTGGGTGACTGTGTGACTTTTTCCATAGTCGGAAATTTACCTGTATTGATACGATGGGCATTTTGGATAATTTGACTTGCCTGTGCTTGACGGAATACTTCGGTGAGGGTAATGACTGGGACTTGGTGAGAGTCAATTAAATCTTTTAAGACATTTCCTGCTCCCACGCTAGGCAGTTGATCGGTATCGCCTACTAATAGAAGTTGTGCGCCTATGGGGATGGCTTTGATTAGAGAGAATGCCAGAAATAGATCGAGCATGGAGGATTCATCGATCGCGATCGCATTGGCAGTTAGAGGATATTCTTGATTACGTTTGAAACCCATCGAACTGGGGTCGAATTCTAAGAAACGATGAATAGTCTTTGCTTCACGCCCTGTAACTTCTTGCAAACGTTGGGCGGCTCTACCTGTAGGAGAGGCTAGGGCGATTTCTTTTCCCATTGCTTTCCATAGAGCAACAATGGTGCGGGTGGTGGTGGTTTTACCTGTACCAGGTCCGCCTGTGAGAATTAGCACGGATGAACTGGCTGCCATTTCTACA
>JBBQHY010000209.1:0-4853 GCA_038324415.1 Pseudanabaenales cyanobacterium
TATTAAAGAAGCCGAAAACTTCATTGGGGCAAGGAATGTGAAGGTCATAATTAATATGTTGGACGATCGCTATCTGGCAAATGGAGTATGGGCAAACTCTCACACAGGGTCTTTATACAAGCAAGCTCAGATTACTTTTGCTGATATTTTATCAACTGTCACCATTCCTGATAGTACCGATATTCGGACGGCGTTCGATCGAGGGCTAACGGTAATAGAATATAAACCATGTGAGGTTGCAGCAAAGCGCATACAAGAATTAGTGAATAGGGAGGTCATGGGTGACTGAATCTAATTTGACGGCTAATCTTTTAGCGGATAGCGACATATCCCACAGGCACTTTAAAAGTGAAGTTAATACAACCCACGCATTTCCAGAACATAAATCGAAGGTTCAAGAATCTGCAAATCCCCACTCTCCTAGCCATGAGTCGCCAAATCAGGAGTTAAGAAGATTACGGCAAGAGGTGGCTGACTTGAAGCGACAATGTCAAGAACAAGAACTAGTAAAGGAAACAGAATCCCAAACAAATCTCAAGAACAAAGAAAAATATAAGCGGGAAATAAAAAATCTAAAATTAGAACTAAGTCATACTGAGTCGACTGCTCAGGCATTACAGAGATCGCTCCATACCCAACTTCAACATAATTGGGAACAACAACAACACGAGCTCATGACCTCGACGGCAAAATTAAGGGCGATCGACCAAGGACGTATTATTTCCCAAGAAACTCAAATTAAAGAATTAGAAGAGCAAAAACTACTGCTTGAAAAAACCCAACATAAATTGATAGATAGTCTTGAATCAGCCCAACTAGAACTTGCCCAAAACGCTAAAGCTTTGCAAAAAATGCCCACGGGTAATAATCGTGAAAATTCAAAAAATATCTCTTTACAGGTAGTGCTAGAGCAATCAATCAGAAGTCTGCAAAATGAATATACTAATTCTCAGAATCGGGTCAAGGATTTAGAAGATCAAGTTGGAGAGCTACAAGAAGAGATTCTCAAACAGTCGGGGCGAGCTGTAGAATATGAAGCCACCGTGCAACATTGGAAAGAAAAATCTACAATTAATCAAAACCATGTTCTCCAACTTACTATTGCCCTTGAGAAACTTATTGATGGAAAAGATATTCCTAAGCTCATGGAATCTAATAAGGTTGATTTACCTGCATTTTTGGTGCGTCCCTGAATCTAGTAACAGTAGAGAACTAAATAATATTAGAACATACTCCCTTCCCAGTCAAAGATTAGTCTTTTGGGTGTGTGTGGGCTTTGCCCCTTAACCCCATTTAATCTGTGTATATTTCTATGGTGGGAAGAGAGTAAGCATTTAGCGATAGTTAATAAACTGCAAGGCTGTGGGAAAATCTTCAGCCTTGAGTAATTGCATAATCGACTGGAGTTCATCTTTAGATTTAGAAGTAACTCGTAAAGAGTCACCTTGAATTGCTGCTTGCGCCTTGGGAAAACTATCTCTGATTAATTTGGAAATTTTCTTGGCTAAGTCTTGCTCAATGCCTTTTCTCAGCTTAATAATTTGAATAATGCGATCGCCACTGGCAGACTCAATTTTACCGTAGTCAAAAATCTTTAGAGACAGGTTACGTTTGATGGCTTTAGATTGCAGGACATCGTGAATAGAGGTGAGAGTAAACTCGCTGCTAGTTCTAACCGTAATCGTATCAGGTTCTAACGATAACTCTGTACCCGTATCTTTGAGATCGTAGCGGCTACTAATTTCTCTTCTAGTTTGGTCAAGGGCGTTAACTAATTCTTGGTGTTCAAAATCGCTAACCACGTCAAAGGAAAAACTTGTAGCCATAGTGTAACTTTGTTCTGGATTATGAGATGGTTAGCCTAAAATTATAGTAGAGACCAAGCATCATCTCCGTTTCTGTTTGAATCTACTGCTTATTTTTCATAAAATTTAATAAAATTTAACCAAATATGACTTGCGTACTCTGCATTGCGAATATATAAACTAATGAACAATTTTGCTACAGCTACTTTATCTAACCAAGGATTTGCTAAGGGATCGCCAGTTGCAGCTCTGCAACATTTTTGCAATAATCAAGCCACAGGTAGGTTGCAAATTGTATGGCGAGAAGTTAGTTGGATTATTATGTTAGCCCACGGCAAAATTGTCTACGCTAGGCATTCCGTTGAGCCCTTTGATAATTTGATCTGCCATCTCAGACAAATGAGCTATGAAGTGCCAATTTTAACCAAGGAATTCCGCGCAAGGGTATCTGAGTTGTTTGAATTAGATCCCGATGAGATTACCTATCAATGCCCCGAGTATGAAGCTTTGTGCTGGCTTTTAAACCAACAGCATCTTAACCCAGTCCAAATGGCAGGAATGGTTGAACGCATGACTAGAGAGGCTATGGAATGTTTATTTTGGCTTAACCAAGTTAATTATAAATATAGCGATCGCCTAGATAATTCCCAAAATCTTTGTAAACTTGACCTGTCAGATCTAATTGCCTATACCCACAAACGGTTTCGTCTTTGGCAATTTTTGGCACCGAAGGTGTGGTCGCCTTACCAACGTCCTTATTATTTTGGACAGACTAAACAACAAAAAGATTTACTGCCAGAGATGAAATTACAGGAGAAATTTAGCACAATCTTAAAAGGGTTTAGCTTTAGGCAACTGGCAATTTTAATGCGGCAGGATGAATTGAAGATTGCAGGAGGATTACTGCCCTATATTGCAGAAGAAGTTGTAATTTTGCGAGATCCTCAAGCTCCCTTTGATAAATTACCTAAAGTTCCCGTGCAATTACCTGAACTAGTACTAAAAACGATCGCCCCCCAACGCATTGCTGTTAAAACTCATGTAGATCTAAAACCAGAACTAGACCTAGATTTAACTGACAATGTTGAGCAGTCTACCTATACCATTGCCTGTGTTGATGACAGCCCTACGGTTTTAAATGAGATTGGCAGATTTTTAAAAGATTCTAATCTTAAGTTTGTGGCAATTAATGATTCGCTTAAAGCGCCAATGCAAATTCTCAAGATTAAGCCCGATCTAATTTTACTGGATGTAAATATGCCTAAGGTTGATGGCTATAAGCTGTGTAGGTTACTTAGAAATAATCCAGCTTTGAAAAGTGTTCCGATTGTTATGGTTACAGGAAATACAGGTATTATTGATCGGGCAAAAGCCAAAATTGCTGGTTCTAATGATTACCTAACTAAGCCATTTACCCAAGAGGGATTATTGAAAATGGTGTTTCGACATTTGACTTAACGTTTAATGACTTAAAGTTTAATTCCTATGGTTGCTTATTTAGAAATTCAAGTTAGTCAAATCCCTTTCCTATTACCAATGGAAAATATTCAAGAGGTTTTATATATTGCGGCTAGTCTTGTGGTGCCTGTGACTGCTATGCCTAGCTCTGTTTTGGGGCTACTGAGTCATCACAGCCGAATTTATTGGACTTTAGACTTGGGAAAAGTTTTAGGGCTATCCCCTTTAGTCCACCTACCTAAGTATGCCGTGACAATTTTGAGTATGGGAGAAGAAATTATGGCGATCGCTTCTGAAGAAATTAATAGCATTCATCAAATATCCGAACCAATTCAAGCCTTACCTGCCGATACTCTACCCCACTTAATCCCCTACCTTAATGGCTATATACATTCATGGATGGTGCTAAATCCCCAATCTATTCTTAAATCCTTGATAAGCAATTACGATTCAGTCACTAATCTGGCAAATTGAGACGGCACTAAGTTCATTTTTCTTCCCAAATAGAGCTTTGGGTTTAAGAATGCTGCGAAAGAGCAGCCATAGAGACATAATTTCTCCTGGATTATTTTGGCGTTTCCATTGTCCAGGACGACAGAATAGCATTTGGACGAGGCGGCGGTGTTGAGGTAAGGTGACTTGATCGAACATAACTGTAATTACGGGAAATCCTTGCTCGTACTGGGTTCTCTGGACAAATGCCTTAAGTTTTAGATCTTCTTCCATAATTTCGAGTCTGATCGCTGAATTTTCAACTCTTCCTGTAATGCCCCCCTGGGTAAGGATAATTTGCGCTCCCACTTCAGAAATAATAGCTGTGGTACCCCAAAAGGTGAGATCGCCCACTTTAATTTTTATCACTCGGCGCAGATCAAACCACTCATATAAGTTGGTTTTGGGTAAATCTAGCATTACCAACAGGGCTATACCCAACAACATGAGGTTATAGGTACTCCAGAGCCAACCTAGATTTAAGCCTTTGACCGCATCTGAAACTTCATAGTTAGATAGCTCCATAATGCACTTACCTAAGTTAATCCATAGACTTACAGCCGTAGAAATAAATACAATAATCAGAGGTGAAGCTAAAGCCCAGTTAAAATTGGGGCGATCGCGGCTAGTTCCCTTAGGCGTAACATTAAAGCCTTTGGAAAATGGTTGAAACATGGTTTGTAAGACTGTAGCAGCAAGGGGAAAGCATAGAACTACATCATAAATATCCGAGAGAAATGCCGAACGGCTGTAATTACTTAACCAACCAAATACGGCTAAATTGACTAGATATTGGGGGAGAAAATAGTACAAAATCTCATCGGTACTCGCTCGCACTGGTAGCACTCCTAAAAATGCTGTGGCTAGGGGAATTAATAAAAATCCCACCCGTGAAAAACTGGTAAACCAATGGAGGATGCCCGTCAGGTGAGATATTCTTTGTAGTGGTCTTAAGCCAGCGATCGTCAGGGGATTTTCCTTAATAAAAAATGCTTGTAAGGTTCCCTGTGCCCATCGTAATCTTTGGGTTGCCTGAGCGCCCATATCATCTGGGGCGGCACCTGCACTTAGTTTTTCATCTAAATAAATCAAACGATA
>JBBQHY010000210.1:0-4824 GCA_038324415.1 Pseudanabaenales cyanobacterium
AGGGGGGATGCCTTCGGGGACGAATGCCGAGATTGTGACTAAGGCTGTGTTTGCGGCAACCAAGCCAGAGCTATCGACCGCCCGAATTCAGGAAATTACCGAGTTTTTACCAGGTGTAATCAAACAAATTTGGGAATCGGCTTAGGGGCATTAAAAGAAATAGTCTTCCTTGTTTAAGGGGTATGGGGAACCTCTCCGACGCACCCTTAAGCAAAATTTAGTGTTAACCAAAATGGCAATCACTATATTACTGGCCGCCAAATGTAATTGTCTGGTAGATGACAGTGAAAGTAAAGAAAAATACAAACGGATTGAGGATTTAGATTGGAGTGAAACTGAGCTTTTGCAAAGAATGACGATCAAGGTAAATAAATCCCCTAAAGATAAAAAGGTGAAACTATTCTGTGTCACTGTTTCTGCCAATAGGACAAAATATGTCGTTACCAACTACTTAACTCAAGGCTAGACGCCTGAAGCACGAGAAGTATCCTTTGGGAAATTGAGAAATTTCATCGTGACATTAGACAGTTGGACGAGATTTAATCCTGTCAATGTTAAAAGTAAAGAATCCAGCGCAATCATGTTGTTTGTGCCATGTTAGTTTGGAATCATCTCAAGCGTTTGACTATAAAAGTTGGTAAAACGATTTATCAACTCAAGGTGGGTCTAATATCTGATTACATAACTCAGCAACTCAAGAATCCTTCTACTCCCTTCCCACCATAGAAATATACACAGTTTAAATGCGGTTAAGGGACAAAGCCCCTTCGTGGGGGCTGCGTCCCCACACCCCCAAAAGACTAATCTTTGACTGGGAAGGGAGTATTCTTATGAATCTTGGGTAATTCCTATTTATGTAAAGTACGATCGCTTGGTTGCAACTGAACCCAGAAAAAGTAGACTAATTGATTTTAAGCAAAATTTCTGGCAACTCTAGTTAAGCTAACTGACTTTAACGCTGAAATTCTATACTATTCTTAGTCTAAATATATTCACAAAACTTATGCGTCAATCACGTTCTGAACCTTGGATTCATCGCTGGGCGGGTCTAATTATATTAATCTTAGGAATATTTGGGGCATCTTTAACTAGCTATTTGACCGTTACCCATTTCTTTGGTGGCGCTCCTGTGCTGTGTAGTGCCAATGCTGGAGAGGGCTGTGATTTAGTTCTAAATAGTGAATACGCTAAAATTTTTGGCATTCCCCTAACTATTTTTGGGGCATTGGGATATTTAACTATGGCTGGTCTGGCAGCAGTGCCGATGGTAATTAAACCTGAAAATCTTAAAGAAAAACAAAAGCTGAAGCAACAGACATCTTTTTTGCTGTTTATGGTTTCCACTGCCACTGTCGCTTTTAGTAGCTATTTGATGTATCTCTTAGCCTTTGAGATTAAAACTGCTTGTATTTACTGTATTAGTTCCGCATTGACGGTTTTATCAATTTGGTTATTAAATTTATTTAGCCGTGAGTGGGAAGATATTGGACAACTAATATTTACGGGCTTAATTGTGGGGGCGATCGTTCTAATTGGCACCGTAGGTATATATTCTACTCAAAATAAACAGTCAACTGTAGCTCAAACCTATTCAGGTAAGTTAGCTCAATATTTAACTACTTCTGGGGCAAAAATGTATGGAGCCTTTTGGTGTCCCCATTGCACTGATCAAAAACAATTATTTGGAGAGGCTGTAAAACAAATGCCCTACGTTGAATGTGCCAACGATCCAGCTAACCCTAGGGTGCAATCGCAAGAATGTAGAGCCAAACAAATTGAAAGCTATCCAACTTGGGAAATCGGCGGAAAACTATATCCTGGCATTAAACCACTGGAGGAACTGGCTAAGTTATCTAACTATCAAGGTGGAAGTTAGAAGATTTTGCGATCGCCCTAGCCTAAACTCTAGATTAATATCTAGGCTAAATATTATTGCACTCCTCAATTTTTATGGACATTTTTTCAACTTGATTATTTAGTTCTTCGGCGTTTTGATTCCATCCTGTGAGCCAAATTGGGGCGGGCAAATGTCCAATGGGAGCCGAGCTAGAAAAATTGATCTGACTAGAGCTAATCCAAGCCCCATTAACTCGCCATTGCAGGCGATCGCCAAACTTTTGCCAATGAGATTCTTTACTCTCTGGAATAAAGGCACCAAAGATACGACTAAACTCATCATCAATATGAATAAAATCTACGCGATCTGGTTTAGGCATTAAAGCCTTGAGTTGAGGAGAAATAGCGATCGTCTGCTGCCCTAATACCGATTCTTGTGCTTGTTTTATTTCTCTAATTACGATGGGGGCAAGTATACGAAAAGTATTATTAGAGCTAGATATAGCTTGTTTGACCACCAAAATTAAATCGCACCACATCTCTAGATTAAACTGCTCTCCCATTTGCGCTAATTGATCGCAGATCATCTGTAATTGTTGGCGGCTAGTGGGGCGATCGGGCTGCTTAAATAGCTGTAACATCACCCTTAGCTTAGCAGGTACATCGGAACGAAATAGCATAGTCATAGCTCTTGATTCGTCTGAGGATTTATGTCCCGATATTTTAGAATCTACCGCAGGTATGAGCGCAGATATGCGGGTCTTAAGTTGAGCAAATAAAGGTTCAGAGTTCGCTAATGCCTCTTGAGCCGCTTGTTCATTTACTTCAGAAGGGCTTTGGATTTGCTGAAGTAGTTCTTTTAAGGTATCAAGCCCGAAGAGTAATAGACTCTGTAAATCTTGATCTACCTTACTGTCTGGATAGTCTTTGAGCACTTTGAAAGAGTCTTCTAAATTATGGGAAACGTGCTGCATATCGGTAATTCCCAACATAGCGGCTCCACCTTTAATGGAGTGAGCAGCTCTAAATACCTCGTTCATTATTTCTGGGTCTGCCAGAGTCTCTTGCAGGTTAACAAGACTAGATTCAATGGTATTGATGTGGTCAGATGCCTCTTCGATGAAGTAGCCTAAAATCTGTTTTTGCTTCTCTGGATCCATGATTTTGCCTTCTTTTAACTAATTTTTGTAATTACTGATTCTAAACATTTTGAAATGTATTCTGAGAGCTAGTAAGCAGGATTAAGAATCTAATTTAACTTTCTTTATAAATGCGACTCTGCACCGTAAACCCAAATTTACCGTTACTGTATTTATGCCACAGCTTATCAATATTATTTAGTGTCGAGCAGGGAATTTGCTCAACATCGATCGCAGTTAGAGGGGTACCTTGGGTTTTACCCAACGCCGCACATAAAATATGCCAAGTTTCCAGATTTGCTTCTTGCAATTGCCCATTTGCTAGTGCATTTTCAAGTTTGCGATAACTAATTTGCCGAAGTTGCTGATCATGGGCAAAATTAGGAGAAATAGGTTGCGATCGCTTAAATTTCAAGGTAATTGCACCTTGGGTTTCACTTACTAAAATTACTGCGCCTTGGGCTGAGACTTTTACCGCCATTGTGACTTCATCTAACTCTAAGTTTCCTATTCCATCTTGATTATTTCCAATCTGGTTAACCCCAATCTGGTTAACCCCAATCTGGTTAACAAGAGTAACTAACTGATCTAAGCTGGACTTTAGAGCAACAGTGTCTAAGTCTTGGATCTGGTCAAGGGCGGTTTCGATTAAGATTTTGGACATGGGCTTTAGTTAGGATTTAATAGATTCCGTCTCTGCTTCGAGTAGTTTCTGATCCATGGGCAGAATCAAAGCTGGCTCGGATTCAATTATATTGGTGAGTTCAGTTTTATTTGCAGTAATTTTATCGGCGATCGCTTGCCTAGTTAAAGCTGTACTGTAAGCCGTAGTAATTGTTTGCCGATCTACTATACCCAAAACCCTTGTTGGAATATTCCGATCAACCACAGGAAGTTGACGTAAGTCTCTAGTTTCCATGCGCCGTAGGGCATCCGCCAAAGATTCATCGGCGTGGGTATAGAGTAAATCCCGACTACATACATCACTGACAGTCAGATTATTCAGACCTTTGCTCAGGTTTCTCTCAATATCTTGGGTGGTAATTATGCCAACTAATTGATGGGAGGCATCCATAACCAATGCACTATGAAAATATCCACTGGTTAAAACGTGGGCAGCTTGGATTACGGGCATAGATGCCCGAAATGACATGGGATGTGAATTCATAACCTCAGCAATTTTAATCTTTTCCAAAATTTTAGCTTCGGGATTCATCTGCTGACTTTGTTGGGGTTGCAAAAGCTCCACCATCCAAACACATAGCCCCACAGACGCCATGAGTGGCAGCACAATTCGATAGTCACGGGTCATTTCAAATAGAAGCAATACTGCCGTAAGCGGTGCTCGAACTGTACCTGCCAAAACTGCTGCCATACCCACTAGGGCATAAGCGGGGGGAGCCGCGATCGGAATGGAAAGCGGCATCACAAATGTTAGGGCTTGTCCATAGGCACTACCAAGTATGGCACCTAAAAAAATAGCAGGGGCAAAGGTCCCGCCCACAAACCCACTACCCAAACTAATTGCAGTGAGTAATAACTTGGCAACAAGCAGGAGGAGGCGAAACTGTAGTGAGAAAGTCGAGTCTTGCAGGACTGATTCTACAGTTTCGTAGCCAATGCCCATAACTTCAGGCAGGTTAATGGTGGTTAAGCCGATGCAAATTCCGCCGATCGTAATTTTTAGAGGCATCGGAATTTTGCCAATCATCTCTAAGCCTGATAACTTACCTGCAAATAGAGCTTGAGAGAATTTTAGAGTTTTCTTAAAAGCGATCGCCACAAAACTCGCTAATATGCCCAAGCCCAGATATAAAGGCAATTCCCAATAGCCCCTCACATCATATAC
>JBBQHY010000211.1:0-4820 GCA_038324415.1 Pseudanabaenales cyanobacterium
TAGATGAGGATCGAGCATGGATTGATTTAAACCCAGTAGGTGGCGAACTGTGAAAAGAGGTGATATCTACTTAGTTTCTCTCGATCCATCCGAAGGACACGAGCAAAAAGGAACAAGACCCGTTTTGATTGTCTCGCCCGACAAGTATAATAATTTAACCAAAGTTCCGATTGTAGTTCCGATCACATCAGGTGGAAGTTTTGCTCGAACTGCTGGTTTTGCGGTTGCTTTAGACGGTACTTATACGAAGACTAAAGGGATAGTTCGCTGCGATCAGCCTCGTCCTGTTGATTTATCAGCAAGAAATGCTAAAAAACTTGAAACCGTAACACAGGAATTGATCGATGAGGTACTTGCTAAAATTTCTACTCTATTTAATTAACCTAGAGTCAACCAAGAAATCAGCTTAAACAGCCAAGAATTTCTGAATAACATCATTACTGAGTTCCGCAGTAGAACCAGAAGAGACAATACTTCCCTTTTGCATGGCATAATAACGATCTGCCTGTTTGACAAAGTGTAAATGTTGTTCCACTAAAAGCACTGATAAACCCGTAGTTTCCACAATCTTTCGTACCGCCGCTTCAATTTCTAAAATAATCGAGGGTTGGATTCCTTCGGTTGGTTCATCTAATACTAATAATTTTGGTTTTCCCATCAAGGCACGAGCGATCGCTAGTTGTTGTTGTTGTCCACCGCTTAAATCACCTCCCAATCTGGATAGCATAGTTTTTAATACTGGAAATAATTCAAAAATATCATCGGGAATTTCTGGCTTTGGTCTAGTTTTCTGGCGATCGCTTAATGCTTCTAATCCTAAAATTAAATTCTCTTTTACAGTTAAGCGGGGAATCACTTCTCGACCTTGGGGTACATAGCCGATCCCCATTCTTGCCCGTTGATCTGAGGTTTTACCAGCGATCGCCGTCCCCAGAAAATTAATACTTCCGCCACGGGGTTTAATTAAGCCCATCAAGGTTTTTAGCAGTGTCGTCTTTCCGACACCGTTTCTACCAATTAGGCATACCATCTGTCCTTCCCCCACATTTAAATCCACAGTTCGCAAAATATGGCTTTCACCATAGTAAACATTAAGACCTGATATTTGCAGCATGGGAGTTTCTTTCCTTTTAATATTTATTTTCCTAATGACTTAATCTTCCTGATGACCCAAATAAACTTCTATAACTTGCGGATCGGCTTGGACTTCTTCAATCGTGCCTTCACATAAAACTGAACCCTGATGTAGAACCGTCACTTTACGGGAAATCTGGCGCACAAACTCCATATCATGTTCAATCACAATAATGGAATGGGTTTCAGCAAGGGAGATTAATAATTCCCCTGTTAGTTCCGTTTCTTCATCTGTCAATCCAGCTACAGGCTCATCCACCAATAATAAATCTGGAGATTGTGCCACCAACATCCCAATTTCCAACCATTGCTTCTCACCGTGGGATAATAAATCAGCTTTGATGTTGGCTTTAGCCACAAGTCCGATCGTATTCAATAATTCTTCTACGGTATGCTTTTCAGCAACTGAGGGCTGTCCCCATAAGCTGCCAAATACCGACTTATTACGATTACAAGATAAATGCAGGTTTTCTTTAACCGTGAGATTTAGATAGACTCTAGGTGTTTGAAACTTTCGCCCCACCCCTAATTGTGCCACTTGGTATTCAGCAAGTGATCGCACATTTCGCCCCTTAAATCTGACCTCGCCAATTGTGGGTTTAACTTTACTTGTAATCACATCCAAGAAAGTGGTTTTACCAGCACCATTAGGTCCAATTACTACGCGTAATTCTCCTGCATCCATCGAGAAATTGAGGTTATTTAACGCCTTAAACCCATCAAAACTGACAGTTAAGTTCTCAATCTCCAAGATTCTTTCGTTCATACTTTACCTCTGGATCTTCTTCTAAGCTTGGATAGGTGGCAATTTGGCGGTTTCCTTGGGCTTTTTGTAGAAGTTCAAACCCCTCTGTCCTTAGCCAACCAATAATGCCATTGGGCAGAACCATCACCACAATTAAGAATAATGCGCCTTGAAAAAACAGCCACACTTCAGGAAATTGTTCACTTAATAAACTTTTGGCAAAATTCACAATCAAAGTTCCCAATACCGCTCCCACTAGGCTACCTCTACCGCCCACCGCTACCCAAATCACCATCTCAATGGAGAACCCAATATCCATCTGCCGTGGCGAAATAATGCCAGTTTGGGGGGTGAATAAAGCTCCTGCGATGCCAGCTAACCCTGCGGAAATTGCAAAGACCAATACCTTAAAACCTGTGGGATTGTAGCCCGAAAATCGTACTCGATTCTCATCATCTCGAATTGCCACTAATAACTTGCCAAATCTGCCACTGGTCAGCCATCGACACAGAGCATAGGCTCCAATTAGCACCATCACAGTTACTATATAAAATGCCCTTTGAGTTTCAGGCGATCGCACAGTAGCGCCAAAAATTGTCTGAAAATCGGTTAAGCCATTAGTACCATTTATTAGCTTTTGCTGACCATTAAAAAAGTTAAAAAAAATAATTGTCGTGGCTTGGGTCAAAATTGAAAAATAAACACCCCGAATCCGATTTCTAAATACTAAATATCCAAGGATTGCGGCAGTTAAAGCTGGGATCAGGATAATTGCCAACAAAGTAAACGGAAAAGAGTTAAAAGGTTGCCAAATTAGTGGTAACTCGGTTACTCCATATAAGCCCATAAACTCTGGGAGTCGACTAGTAGCACTATCAGGAATTTGCAGCTTTAGATACATGGCAAAGGCATAACCGCCGAGGGCAAAAAATACCCCATGCCCAAGACTCAACATGCCTGTAAAGCCCCAGATTAAATCAATGCCCAAAGCGGCGATCGCCAATGCTAGAAATCGTCCCAATAAACTTACTCGGAAACCCTGCCCCGTGGCTTGCAAAATCCAAGGAATCACAAAAATTAGTAACAGAGCGATTACTACTACTATGCCTACCTCTAACCCTCTACCTATTAAAGGCTTATTAGTTATTCCAGATTTAACGGTCATCAGTAATTAGTTATTAGGGAATGCAAAGGAAAATTACCACAATTAAAGAAATTTAAGGTATCGGTTTTTACTTAAATAATGTTCCTAAACTTAAGGCTTAATAACTACTACTACTTTAGAGTCCTTATTAAGAGATACATTAAAGAATAGTGTTAAAAAGACCCTTGATCCCGTCTTACTTAGGCGTATTCTTATAGTGGAAAAGAAGTAGGTAGAAATTTAATTAGTTCACAAATCTAAATATAAATTGCGCTACAATACTTTGCGGTTACAAAACAAACGGTTAGCATGACTATAGAAATTAATTCATTCAATGAAGCTAAAGCCCAACCGCTTTCCAGCCTCACAGACTCCACAACTAAGCTTTATCAAGTGCGGGTGCAAGCAGAGTTTTTAGAGCTAGAGTTTGATATTGATACCTTATTGGGGCAATTGCAAAGCCTGAGCCGATTAAGCCAAGCTGGGAGTGCAAACTAATGCTTACGACAGAAAATCCTCAATTACTCCCATTTCCCAAAATCGTCCCTCAAGGTACTACCCTCCGCTCAATTATCAAAACCTTACCGCCTGAATGCTTTACCAAGAATGCCTTCAAAGCGTGGTCAGACGTATTGTTTAGTGTTGTAGCCGTAGCTTTAGGTTATGTCAGCTTGGTATATTCACCTTGGTATTTGCTACCATTTGCCTGGATTTACACTGGCACTGCCCTTACGGGTTTCTTTGTAATTGGTCATGACTGTGGACATCGTTCCTTCTCTAACCGTAATTGGATCAATAATCTGGTAGGACATTTAGCTTTTCTACCTTTGGTATTTCCCTTCCATCCTTGGCGATTTAAGCACGATCACCACCACCAGCACACCAATAAAATGTATGAAGATAATGCTTGGTATCCTTTCACAGCCGAGCAATATAAAGAAAGTGAGCCACTTATTCAGACGGTATATCGTTTTATTCGAGGTAAGTTTTGGTGGTTAGGTTCGACTCTCCATTGGGCAAATTTACACTTTAATCCCAGTCTCTACCCAGAAAAGCAAAGGAAGGAAGTGATTTTTTCTGCGGGTTTAGTTATTGCCTACGCAGCGATCGCCTTCCCTTTAATGATTATGGCAGGTGGGATTTTTGGTTGGATTAACTTCTTCCTCATGCCTTGGCTGGTCTATCACTTTTGGATGAGCACCTTTACGATTGTTCACCACACCATGCCCGATATTCCGTTTAAGTATAAAGAGGATTGGAATGCTGCCCAAGATCAGCTTACAGGTACAGTCCATTGTGAATATCCTATGTGGGTAGAGCTTCTATGTCATCACATTAATGTGCATATTCCCCACCATATTTCTACAGGCATTCCTTCCTATAACTTGAGAATGGCACATGAATCTCTCAAGCAAAATTGGGGCGAATACCTCTACGAAACCAACTTCAACTGGGAATTAATGGATCGAATTAGCTCCGAATGTCATGTTTATGATGCCGAAAATTGCTATAAAAGCTTTGACCAGTTAAATTAGTTGTCTCCTCTTTCTAAAGAGCTAATTATGTCTCCGATTTACCTGAACTAAGCAATGGTTGTGATGGTTTGTTGTAGTAGGTGGATGTAGAGTAATCGTGACAATAGGTGCTGTCGTTCTTATCGACAAGGTTAACAAGGATTCCTGCGACTTTGCAGTTATTAATTTTGAGAATTTCCATGGCACGGGCGATCGCTTGCTTGGTGGCTTTTTCGATCGCAGTCACTAAAACTACAGCATCCATCTTGGGGGCAAGACTTTG
>JBBQHY010000212.1:0-4809 GCA_038324415.1 Pseudanabaenales cyanobacterium
TTAATTTTACGGGCATCCCATCCTAATCAGACCCACATTGACCTAGTAGTTGGTGAACTAGAAAAACGATCTTCAGAGTCAGTGGAGGTGATATTTCAAGGCGATCGCTTAATTTCTGAAATTACTAATTCAGTTACTACAAATTTTCTTCCTTTGATTGATACAGATACACCCCAACTGATAATTCCCCTACAGCCAGTTGGACAAGTTGGGAGCGATCGCTTAAAACTAATTTTTCACATTAGCGATTATCGAGAACTAATCGTTTCTGTCATTGATTTAGAAACAGAAAATAAGCTTTTTAGTGAAGTAGCGATCGCTAAACTCCATTAATTTAATTCCTTGGCTCAAAATAAGGCTCATCGCACCCATTCCCACAAGAGATTGATTTGATATTTTGCATTTTCCGAATCCTGAGAAGTCAGTCATCCAAGCTGCCGATTAACTAGATTTTTCTCAATAGTATTAATTTTATCCACTCTAATCCATGAAGGTTTTAGTAAATTTGCTTGTTCCCATTCTTTAATCTCTACAGTAAAGGCTTTATGAGTAATTTGAGAAGTTATTCTAGCTACAATTATGTCTTGCTCCTTAGTATCAATCAAAACCAGTGCAGGTCTGAGTTTGGAAGTTAAAGTATTAGTAAAAGGTAAGGCAACTAAGATTACTGTGTCAGCCAGATAATTAGACATAAATTAGACAAAATCATAGATAGCGTCTTCTTCACTATATCCAGATAGCATCTGTTCCGCAGCTAACCTCTGCCACCAACTATCCTCATCATTTCTGTCACTTGTTTCATTAACCAAAACAATAACTCTGACAGCTTGATCCTTCGATAAATTTTTCATCAGGTCTTCAGGTAAGAGGATTTTTCCTTCTTCAGATATTAAGGCAGGAAACTCATAAGCTTTCATATTTACTTTATTACTTAGTGATTATGATTTCTAGGATAATTGAAAACGGGCGATCGCCTCAAATTTAAAATCACAAAAAATTAAACAAATCGCCCCAATTACCATTAAGAATTTTTCTTTTTCTTAACTATTTCTTCAACACAAAAATCCTGCTTCTAGTTTTCTGATCAGGTGATTTTGCTTCATTATTTTTCAATTAATTTTAGTTATGTTCTGATTTGTACAGGCATAATTAGGTATGTCATATTCACAGACCCAATGGGCGTAAGGATTACTGGGCTAGTAGCGGTATTAATTTTAATTTGAATTTCCTTACTAGGTAATGCTTTCAAGCCATCAAGTAGATACTTCACATTAAAAGCGATATCGAGGTCACTGCCTGAGATTTGAGCAAGGATAGATTCCTTACCAGTTGCCACATCAGGCGCATCCACCGAGGCTGATATTTCTTGTCCTGTAGCATCAAGGGACAGTTTGACGATGTTATTTTTTTGGTCTGCAAGCACGCCAATTCGTTCTAGGGCAGAAATAAAGACTTCTCTTTCTAGGGTGATTTGTCGCTCAAATTGTTTAGGAATAAGCTGGTTATAGTTGGGATAACTTCCATCTAGCAGCCTTGAAGTCAGGGTTTGATTTGCTAGAACGAAGATCATCTGATTTTGATCAAACTTTACCGTAATTACTCCTTCCTTTTGGTTCTTGAGCATTCTTTCTAGCTCTCGCATTGCCCTTGCAGGAATCGTAACCTCTAGGCTTGGGTGGCTATCAGGTTTAGCCGAAACTCCATCTTCATCATCTAAAAACTTGGTTTGAATTACCGAAAGCCGATGACCATCAGTTGCAGCAAACTCTAGAAATTCTGAAGTTGCAGTGATATGAACTCCAGTTAAAACTCTCTTACTTTCATCGGTTGAAGTAGCAAAAAGCGAAGAATCTAATCCCAGTAAAAGTGATTCCACGGGCAGATATGTAACTTGTCCACCCTCAGCAACTTGCGGTAGCTCTGGAAATTCTTCTATGGGTAAGCCATGGACTTGATATTTACCCGAGCCGCAAATGATTGAAGCGATCGCATCTTTGTCCACAGCTAAGGTAATATCTTCGTTAGGTAACCGAGAGACAATATCACCTAATAACCTAGATGGAAGGGTAACTGCTCCAGATTCGACTACTTGGGCGGGAAATACAGCCTGAATCCCTAAGTTTAGATCAAAAGCAGTAAGGCTGAGGGTTTGAGAACTTTGATCCGCAGTAAAAAGAATATTTGCTAAAACTGGGTGCGTGGGTCGGCTAGCAACGGCACGGCTACAGAGAGAAAGACTAGAGCTAAGTTGAGCTTGAGAGCAGACAAACCGCATATAAATTTTTCTTGGCAGTGAATTTGTGTCAGTGAATTTGAATTTTAGTTTGAAATCGCAGAATCGAAATTTAAAATTGGAATTTATGAATTTGGGGCTTTGAAGTTTTCAAATTTAGATCTTTTTCAAATTTAGAAACTAATCCTAGCACCCTAGCTAGAAATTGAGCTAAAAACTTGTTTTGAATTTTTTTGAATAGCTCTACTTCTTGAATATTTTTAAAATTTAAATTCTTATAGTAGTAGTAGGGGTTGTGGAAATTGTGGAAAACTTTCTGATCTCTATAAAAATTCAGTATTTCAGAGTTTTCAACCTGTGGATAAACCTGTGGATAAGTAAGGTGTTTTTCCACAGGGTATAAATACTTAGGCAAAGTTTTCCACAGAAACAATAGGTTTTCCACAGAAGAATGAAAGTTATCCACAGGGTTTTCCACAGGCTTATGATGGCAAAATCCGATTATTTACAAAACTTAATCTAAAATTTAATAAAAATTTACCTATTTTTTCTTCTAAAATCAAACTAAGCTAAGCAAATTTCTAAAATTAATAGTGCCTAAACAAAATTAAAGGTGTGTAAAAGTGTCAAAATTAGGATTATTTGGACTTTAAAACTTGTTATTTATATTATGGTGGAACAGGAAATGTCATTTAAAAAATTGTTTAAAAAATCTTTGTGGCAAAAGCTATTTGTAGCTATCTTGGGCTTAGTTTGGGCATTTCAATTATTTACGGTGGGGGCGAGCGCTTCTGAAGTTGTAGATTTACCAGATCTAACCTCTGACGATCGGACTTGGGTGATAGACTTCGCCAACGTGATTAGTAGCTCTACGGAAAAGTCAACTACAGAGGTGCTAGAGAAATTGGCAACCGAAACTGGGAACCAAGTTAGGTTTGTGACCGTACAAAGGATAGACTTTGGGCAACCTGCCAGTGAGTTTGTGTCTGAACTGTTTGATAAGTGGTTTATAACCCCTGAACAAAAAGCGAACCAAACTTTGGTACTTTTAGCAACCGAAGATCATCGTGTGGCAATTAAAACAGGTGCCAATGTTGAAAAGCTGATGTCTGCAGATATTTCTGAAAGTTTAGCTGCAGAGACTATGCTATTTCCATCTCAAAAGTCAAACTATAATCAAGCAGTGAGTGATGGCATGAATCGCTTGGTGGCTGTACTTTCTGGTTTAACTGACCCCGGTGCTCCTGTGATTGTGGCGGAAATTAATTTATCCATTAAGCCATCGGAAATCAAAACTGAACCTGTAAGTGCTGGCTTAGTTGTAGGTGGCTTTCTACTAGCGGCAACAGTGATTCCAATGTTGACTTACTATTGGTTCCAAAATCAGTCCTAGATAATATTTAGTATTCAATATATTAATGTTCAAAATATTAAGATGTCTCTGAAATTAAATATGTAAATGCTGAATGTTAGTCCCGATCTGATTGCCCTAGCGCGATCGCAAGTTGCCTTACTTACCCAAACCCTTGGGGCAGTTTCCAGTGCTATGTATGTGACTGAAGATATATCTGGACAACGGCAGCCCAATTTGATTGAGGTAGTGACCTATCCCGATCCTATTACCAACAGTAACTATCCCTTTGGTAATCCTTTACTGATGCTACCTGCCTCCAGAGATGATCAGGGTAACGCCATGATGCACCAAGGAAGAATTGTCATTCCTTTGATTTATCAAGATGGGATTATGGGTTTTTTGATGACGGGCAGAGAGGATCGGGACTGGACAGATCAAGAACAGATGCAGATTCAACAGGTTGCAAATACCCTAGCGATCGCCTGTGCTTTAGATCGAAGGTCGCAATGGCTAAGAGAAAGAATGGGAGCTGTGCAAAGGGATTCATACGTAGGGCAGAAAGACTTTGTGGCTTCACTTTTACATCAACTTCGGAATCCTTTAACTGCTTTGAGAACCTTTGGACAGCTGTTACTTCGCCGCATTCTGCCTGAAGATCCAAATCATTCATTGGTGACAGGAATTCTGCGAGAAACTAGACATATTCAAGACTTATTAGTGGAATCAGACACCCTAACACCGCCTAAATTATTAACTGAAGCTGAAATTATTTCTGAATCTTTGCCTATCCTTCTACCTCCAGCAATGGAACTAGAATTAGTTAACCTTCAGGAGATTTTAGAGAGCTTGGTTTTATCTACAAGAGCGATCGCCCAAGGGGAAAAACTGAAATTTAATCATAATATTCCTATTTTAATGCCTTTAGTTTGGGGAAATGCTCTGGCTCTGCGGGAAGTTTTAAATAACTTGCTTGATAATGCCATTAAATACACATCTGAATTTGGTTCGGTAGAGCTATTGGTATGTATTCAGGCTAAGCAGATAGAAGTAAAAATTCAGGATACTGGTGTCGGCATTCCTGAAGCGGATTTATCCCATATTTTTGAACGAAATTTTCGAGGTAGTCAGGCATCGGGAAATATCCCTGGGACAGGATTGGGATTGGCGATCGCCCGTGATTTAGTCGAAAAAATGGCAGGAAAGATTAGCGTTGAGAGTGAGA
>JBBQHY010000213.1:0-4801 GCA_038324415.1 Pseudanabaenales cyanobacterium
TACCTTTTGGCTTTGAGCCACCTACTTTAGATTAAAAATTTGTTAGGCTATACTCAAAATAACGATTTGTATTTTGTTAAGTTTTGAGAAATATGTCCACAGAAACTATAGAACGCACCTCTACAGTCCGCAAAATTGCCCCTCGTTACCGAGTCTTACTACATAATGACGACTACAATTCCATGGAATATGTAGTTCAAAGTTTGATGGAAGTGGTTAATTCTGTAACTCAACCCCAAGCAGTAGATATTATGATGGCTGCTCATAATGATGGTTGCGCTTTAGTAATTACCTGTGTCCAAGAACACGCTGAATTTTATAGTGAAGGGCTAAATAGCAAAGGCTTAATTAGCACGATTGAACCAGAAGATTAAACCTTGAAATTGGTTGACCATCCTCTCGCAAATATGTAAAAAATATTATGAATAAAAAACAGATATTGCTTGAGGCGATCTCTCCCGTACAGAGAGGATTGAAGGTTACAGAAAATCAAAAAAAAGAAATTCTGTCTGCCGTTGCTTACCTCGAAGAGTTAAATCCCAATCCTAATCCCCTAGAAGTTCCTGAATTGCTTTTAGGGGATTGGCGTTTGTTGTTTACTAGTAGCAAAGAACTTTTGGGCTTAGATCGATTGCCAATTCTGCGTACCAAAGATATTTATCAGTGCATCCGAGCAGGCAAAATTTATAATGTGGCAGAGTTTGCAGGACTCCCATTCCTTGAAGGTCTTGTTAGTGTCTGTGCTAGTTTTACGCCTGTATCCCAGCAAAGGGTAAATGTCAAGTTTGAGCGATCGGTTCTGGGCTTACAAAGGGTCTTAAATTACAAAAATGTTGGGGAGTTTGTGAAAACTCTTGAATCAAACATAAAGTTGATGGCTGTAGATTTTCCGATTACCAGCACTAATCAAAAAGGATGGCTAGAAACCACTTATTTGGATGAGAATCTACGCATTGGGCGCGGCAATGAAGGAAGTCTTTTTATCTTAGAAAAAGTTGATGATAATTTTCTTTGGGATAGATAAATTTCAGGCGCACTAAACTCAGATGCTACTCTATTTTTAAGTAATGGTTTTGGTAAAACATTTTATCTTTTTCCTGATAACACTTTTCTAGGAAATAATGCCCAAAAAGTTTCGGTATAATCACTATAAATTAGTTAGTTGTATGTAAACATTCTGTATTGTACATACCTATGTATCACTGACAGTCCCACGGAGAAAAGTTAGAAATGGAAGAACATCTAAAGCAAGGTGCTACGTCATTCCAATGCCCCAATTGTGGGGTGGTCGTCTCGCAACAGACTTGGTTTGGTCTAGATACGGTGTCGAGGACGCTACTTGGACTGGTTGAGCACTTATACTTCGATTCTAGGAAGAAAATGTCCGACTACCAGCAGGAGAGCATTATTATGTTCCTTGAAATCCTGAAAGATCGAATCCCCAGGGCATTACCTCACTCCATTCCCGCTAGTTTCTCAATCGCGACCTGGCAAGCATGTCGTCAAATCTCGCTATGGATCGATGGAGAATTGGTACATCCGAAACTCTTCACTATCGAGTCGCCAAACAAGGATCTGAATCAAGATATACAGGACTTGTACAATGAGGCTGCAACTATTAGCGCCCTGTCGCCGAAAGGGGCTGCTGTATTGCTACGTCTAGCACTTCAGAAACTTATGTTACAGCTTGGAAAGAAGGGAAAGAAAATTAACGACGATATAAAGGAATTAGTCAACGAGGGGCTGAGTCCGAAAATCCAGCAATCCCTCGATCTATTGCGAGTCGTGGGAAACAATGCCGTTCATCCAGGCGAGATCAGTTTCGACGATGACTCAGAGGTTGCTCAAAAGATGTTTCGAGTACTTAACATCGTTGCGGAGGAATTAATAACACAGCCTCGTGAAATTGACCGCCTTTATAACGAAGTCATACCAGCGGAGACTCGCGATTATATCCAAACTAGAGATGGCAAATAGCGCGACACTTAATCAGCCAATGGGACTAACATCTTAACGCTTTAGAGAGTCATGCCGAAACTATGATTCAATTAAGTTTATCTATTTTCAGAAGAGATTAAGCAAGCAAAAATAGTTGGCTGTTAGGGTCGAGGTAGGGAATTATCCGTAGCCCCTCCCTGTTAAATCCGAGCGTGCAACTTTTACTGCACTCGGCTTCCGATATTCTTACCTTGCGCTTTTGTTCATGTGATGGAAGTCGTGGCAGCTTTCGTGTATTGCTACAAGATTATTAGGCTTCCAGTTCTGGGGATTTCCATCGACATGGTGCAGATGTACTTTCTCATCCCCCACGAATTTTAGCCCGCAGGTATTACATGAATGGTTTTGCTTTTTTAGAGCTTTAGAGGTCTCGCCATCATATACTCCCTTCCCACCATAGAAATATACACAGTTTAAATTGGGTTAAGGGGCAAAGCCCCTTCGTGGGGTCGCAGCCCCCACACCCCCAAAAGACTAATCTTTGACTGGGAAGGGAGTAGCTTACTTTTAAGTTCGCTCCAGTAGGCAATATCACCATCGTAGGGGGATTTCTCTCCTTTGACGTTGATATAGTTATTTTCATAATAAGAAACTGTAAGGAAAGCTTTATTCTAATTTTTTTGGGTTAATTGCTCAAAACTCTTAACCCGTATACTTCGATTTTTAGAGGCGCCCTAGAGTTTGTCAGTTTATATTTTCGGTTTAAGTATTGACAAGCAGATCGGCAAGTTGATTATGTCTCTCTACCAATGTTTCCAACTCAATTGTGGTTAACCTTCCGCGATCGACAACTTTGTGACCATTAATAAAGCTGTAATCTACTTTATTCACCTGACAGAGAACGATCGCAGCCACTAAATCATGATGGGCTCCAGCAAATTCGTGGCGATCGATGTTAATCGCAATAAAATCTGCCGACATATGCGGCGCGATCGCCCCAATATCATCTCTCCCTAATACTCTTGCCCCTCCGATCGTTGCTAATTCTAATACATCTCTAGCTGACATTGCCGTAGGATCCAACTCGCGTACCCGTGCCATTAAAAATGCCATACGTGCTTCATTCAATAAATTTGAAGTGTCATTAGATGCCGAGCCATCCACGCCTAAACCTACTGGCACCTTATGTTTGAGCATTTGCCGAATTGGTGCCATCCCACTGGCAAGGCGCATATTACTACAGGGGCAATGGGCAACTCCAGTCCCAGTCTTGCCAAATTTCCGAATTGTCAGATCGTCTAACTGTACGCAGTGGGCATGCCATACATCCTCACCCAACCAGCCCAGAGACTCCATGTATTCCCCAGAAGTCATGCCAAAAGTTGCAAGACTATAGTCAAGATCCGACTTATTTTCGGCTAAATGGGTATGTAATCTCACGCCAGAATGCGATCGCGCCAATGCTGCTGATTCACGCATTAATGACGAAGATACTGAAAAGGGAGAACAGGGTGCTAAGGTAATTCGCAGCATCGCATGACGAGAAAGATCGTGATATTGCTCGATTAGGCGTTGGCTATCTTTTAGGATCTCAGATTCTTTTTCCACGAGGCGATCGGGAGGCAGCCCACCCTGACTTACGCCGACACTCATACTACCTCGACTAGCATGAAACCTTAAACCGATCGCTGCAATCGCTTGGATTTCGTCATCTAAAGTACAGCCATTGGGATAGATATAAAGGTGATCGCTGGCAGTCGTACAACCAGATAACATTAGCTCGGCGGCTGCCATTTGAGAGCTGATAAATATGGACTCTGGCGTGAGATTTGCCCAAATTGGATAAAGGGCTTGCAACCATTGAAACAGGCTACAGTTTTGGGCTGCTGGGATCGCACGGGTGAGTGTTTGAAAGAAATGATGGTGGGTATTAACTAAACCTGGCAGAACTATATATCTTCCTTGCAAATCTAGAATTTCATCTGCCGATTCTGGTAATTCAGAAGTCGCCCCAACTTGCTCGATGATGTTGTCGCGCACAAATATAGCAGCATGACGAAGCTCTTGCCTAGCTGCATTCATCGTCACAAGGGTATGGATATTTTTGACTAGGAGATTAGGCACAAAACTATCTCAAATTGCTAAAATGGACTTCATTGCTGAAATTACTGATTTTGCTTCACTTGTCCAACCAATAATCCCACCCTGTGCCCTGAGCATAGCGATCGTAGCCTGCTTAAATTCAGGGAAATAGCTTTCAGTTGCATCTTCGACTAATAGACATTCATATCCGCGATCATTGGCTTCACGCATTGTAGTTTGCACACATACTTCCGTAGTTACACCCGTAATTACAAGATGAGTAATACCCCGTTCTTGCAGGATGGATTCAAGATCGGTACGGGTAAATGCGCCTTTACCGGGTTTAAGAATGACAATTTCTCCTTCTTTAGGTTCTAGTTCAGGAATAATATTATTACCTGCCTCACCATAAATAAGAATTCGTCCCATTGGACCAGTATCACCAATTTTTAGACCTTCTTTACTCCGATTTAATTTAGAGGGTGGGCAATCGGAAAGATCGGGTTTGTGACATTCAATGGTGTGGATAATTGGTAAAGAGAGCGATCGCCAAGTTTCTAATAATTCTTTAATTGTCGGCACGATCGCCTGTAAAAGCTGAACATTATTACCTAAAGCATCACCAAATCCACCAGGTTCCAGAAAGTCACGCTGCATATCGATAATGACTAGAGCCATTTTCCCATGTTCGGGAATTTCGTAATCGTAGGGTTGAGCAGAAATTGCGGTCATAGTCGAATTAATCCTCCATTACAACTGGTTTTTCCCAAATTATCAAAAC
>JBBQHY010000214.1:0-4787 GCA_038324415.1 Pseudanabaenales cyanobacterium
CTCCCTCCCACAAACTTTTATCAGAAGGAACTTCTTCTAAATATTTAAGAATGCCACCTTTGAGATGATAAACCTTAGAAAAACCTTGGGAAAGCAGATAGGCACTAGCTTTTTCGCAGCGAATTCCACCAGTACAGAACATGGCAATTTTTTGATTGGGATTAAGTTTCTGCTCAGATATTTGTTCAGATATATAGTTGGGGAATTCACTAAAGATTTCTAAATCAGGATTAATCGCCCCAGCAAAAGTACCGATTTCCACTTCGTAATGATTGCGAGTATCAATCACAAGTACCGCAGGATCAGAAATTAAGGCATTCCAATCCTGTGGTTCGATATAGGTACCAACTATTTGATTTGGATCAATTTCGGGTAACCCCAGTTTGACAATTTCTGTTTTTAACCGAACTTTTAACCGTTGAAATGGCATCTCTTCACAGTAGGATTCTTTATGCTCTAGGGTTTGGAACCGAGGATCGGAACACAAAAATTTTAACAAAGCATCAATACCCGATCGCTTACCTGAAATTGTGGAGTTAATGCCTTCGGGTGCCAATAAAATTGTGCCTTTAAGTTGATGGAGATCGCAAACTTCTATTAAAGCTGACTGCAAATCTTGATAATCGTTTAATGGCGTAAAGTGATAAAAAGCCGCAACTATATATTGTTGCGAAGAATTTTGTGGAAAATTTTCTGACATGGCTTGATCTTCTATACTATCTATCACTGTTTTGATTGGCTTTTGATCTGATTTAAATAATCTTATGGCTTCTGATGTGACTTTTAACTCTGCAATTAATAACGCTTTGAATTTGGAAATTGTGGCTAATGTGATGAAAGCCGATCTAATCGGAGTAAAAAACAATGCCAAGATTTCGGGAATTAGTACAGATACGCGCAGCTTAAAAACAGGAGATTTATTTTTAGCCCTATCTGGTGAAAACTTTGACGGGCATAAATTCGTAAGTCAAGCGATCGCCTGTGGAACAGTGGCAGCCGTGGTTAGTGAGAAATGGTTTAAAGCTAATAAAGATCAAAGTGGGGCGTTTTTAGTAGTTCAAGATGTTTTAGCAGCCTATCAAAATTTAGCGACTTGGTGGCGATCGCAATGTATATTACCCGTAATTGCAATAACAGGCTCAGCAGGGAAAACTACAACTAAAGAGATAATTAGTCAGCTTTTAGGTTTTTACGGCAGAGTACATAAAAGTGTTGCCAATCATAATAATGACATTGGTGTAGCTCAAACCCTCCTGAATATAGATCCTGCCCTCCATGATTTTGTGGTGGTGGAAATGGGCATGCGGGGCAAAAATGAAATTGCACGGTTGTCAGCAGTGGCATTACCTGATGTTGCCGTAATCACAAATATTGGGACTGCCCACATTGGCAGGTTAGGTTCCCAGCAAGCGATCGCCAATGCTAAGTGTGAATTATTGGAATTTATGCCAGATCGTAGCGTAGCAGTCTTGAATGCAGAGGATCGGTTATTACGAGAAATAGCATCAAAGATTTGGCAAGGTAAAACTATTACCTTCGGTATTGATCGGGGCGATGTCCAAGGGGAATTAAGAGAAAATCAACAATTGCAGGTGGCTCAACAATTATGGAATTTACCTTTATCTGGTCGGCATAATGCTTTGAATTTCTTAGCAGGATTAGCAGTAATTAAGGCTTTGGGTTTGGATTGGCAAAAAATTAGTCCCAATATTGGCGATCTAGATTTACCAGTAGGTCGAGCCAGAATTTATCGAATTGCGAACGATGTCACAATTTTGGACGAAACCTATAACTGTTCACCTGAAGCAGCGATCGCAGCCCTACATCTATTAGCTCAAACCCATACGAAGAATCGACGGTGGGCAGTATTAGGAACCATGAAGGAACTGGGAGAGATGTCGGAATCACTTCATGCTCAAGTGGGAAAAACTGTAAAAGATCTAGGGATTGATTGTCTCTTAGTACTTACTGATGGGGAATCTGATGCCATTCTTACAGGGGTAGGAAGGAATTTTCAGTATGTTGGTAATTGTAGCGATCGCCCCGAATTAGTTAAAATCCTACTTAACCTCGTTCAAAGCGGTGATACTATCCTATTCAAAGCCTCTCACTCCGTAGGTATGGATGAAGTAGTCAAGGAGTTTCAGGCTGCATGGCGCCATTCTGAAATTGACAGATAGCTTGAATCCATTCCAACAAACGATCTCACGCCCAGAGCAGAGTAAAATCTGAGGGCGAGAGTTTGAGTATATTCAGCATGGCACCCAAACTTTAATCTCTAGTTTTGGTGTTGCTACTGAGCAATTAATGCAGGCAATAGTGGACAACACGCGCACTGAAGTTGATTATCTTGCTCATGTGCAATCCATAATTGAAACTGACCCTAATGCTAGTAAATGGCACTTAGTTATGGATCGTATCAATATTCACCAGTCAGAATCTCTTGTCCACTATATTGTTGAGGCGATCGTCACATAGGGCATAATGAAAAAAACAAAATAAGAACCTAATGTCAGTCCCCATAGATCAACTTATTGGTCGAGTCTTTGCTACCGAGAGTAGCCCTAATACTCCAGACACCTTTAACTTTTGGACAGATCTTAACTCACCTGTAGGCATAGGCACAATTGTTAAAGTTACGGTACCTCAGCCTCCCAAACGTAATTTTGGTTCAGCCAAAGCCACAGAATGGGATACCTACGGAATTGTAGTGGAAGCCCACGGATATACAGATTTAGCCTCAGCCTTACATGACTATATCGGAGCCGATCAGAGTCCACGTTTTGCAGATGATGCTCCTACAATTCGACCAGAAATTCGGGCATTCAAAGCTGCTGTGCTGAGAATGGAACCAGAAGAACCTCTACAACCCGTTCCCATTGGTTCCGTTTATCTCGCAGATGATGAATCGGTAATCATGTCTCTCCGAATGGATGAATATTATAAAAAGCGGGGAATTCCTGTCGGAGTCTATGTTAAGGGTGGAATGAATTCTCCTGTTTATTTAGATGCAGATTTTTTATTGGGTCCTGAAGCTGCTCACCTTAATATTACTGGAGTTTCGGGTTTGGCTACCAAGACATCTCTGATCGAATTTCTGTTAAAAAGTATCTTTACTCATTACTATCCTAGTGAACCAGATAAAAGTGTGGCAGCTGTATTTTTTAATGTAAAAGGACCTGATTTACTTTATTTGGATTTACCTCCTACGGAATCAGGAAAATTGACCGATGATGAATTGGCAATATATGACAAGTTGGGAATCCCTGCTACACCTTTTGAGAATGTTCAGTATTACGCTCCCTATAAGCCCGATGGCTATAATCTGAATACTCTTCGCACCCATCCCGATCTAATGCATAATGTTTCGGTTTTACAATGGGGATTAAAGGAAATTTTTGAATATGCTGAAGTTCTACTCAATCGTGATGATGTCGACGCTAAGGCTGATGCCGTATTGTCTTTAATTGAAGAAAAAGTAATTCGTGCTCCTGATCCAAATTATACCTTCAACATAAAAGTTACTAACTTCCAACGCTTAGAGGAATGGTTTAGACAGGTGATTGAAGACATGGAAATGGAGAATAAAAAGGAATGGCATAGCCATCACATTGCTACTATCTATAAGGTTAAGAACCGCTTGATGAATATTACGAATCGCTGCAAGGGCTTAGTTGGTAATGGTGATAGTGTTAGCGACCTGCCTTGGGGTAAATTCCAAAAGAATCATGTGTATGTGATTGATGTAGCAAATCTCGATCAAACGGCTCAGGATTTAGTCTTTACCCGCATAGTTAGCAAAATTCGGGAATCCTTAGAGCAAAATAATCTGGGTGTAGAGCGAGTTGTAATTTTTGTGGATGAGTTAAATAAATATGCTGCTTCCGATGGACAAGATAGCTACTTAAAGCGAACTTTATTAGATATTTCCGAACGGGGCAGGTATTTAGGGGAAGTTTTATTTTCTGCTCAACAGTTCCGATCTCAAGTGCATAAACGCATAGTCGGGAACTGTGGTACGGGCTTGTATGGACGAATGGATATGGATGAATTGGCCACCCCTGGTTATGGCACTCTCTCTAGCGCAGTTAAAACTAAATTAGCAACTCTACCCAAAGGGGAACTGATGGTTAGACATCCCCATTTTACCCAGCCTGTATTTCTGAAGTTTCCCCGTCCGCCAGTGATGCGGGGGCAAGATGGCAGAAATTTGTATCAACCTCAAACCGATATGCCCTTTGCTGAAGCAATGGTATGGCGATTACGACAATTGGATTCGAGTCTATCCTCTGTAAAAATAAAAGATGCGATCGCTGATTTTGACCAAGAAATTGTACTCAGTAAAATTAATCAAGTTGAACAACTAAAACCTGAAGATGTCCTAGGGTTTCTTAAATCCAATTTACAAAAAATCCAAACTCGCAAAAATCCAAGCCAGATCAAGGTTGCACCTGTATTTGAGATTGATCCTGATGATCCCTATCGTGATTAAGAAATAAGTCTTGATCCAAAAGTTGCGAACCTGCTTGAAAAGTTATTTACTATGGATTATGTAGCCTGTAAATCCATCCTTAAAAAAGGGGATCTAGTGAGATCAGAAAATTATGATTTAAGTAAATTTGAAAGTGTAATAATTGAATAACATTTATAGAGCTCATTTGGTATCTATTCATTTTCAGCAAGTCTAATAAGCATAAGCCTTACAAAGCATAGGTTTAATTTTGCTACTGCATTTAATAGAGTTCTCTCATAGTTTTTTACTAGAATTTTACATCTCTCAACCCAAG
>JBBQHY010000215.1:0-4760 GCA_038324415.1 Pseudanabaenales cyanobacterium
ATTTGTTTGAGGTGGATATGTTTGCGTCCAAGTTTAATTTCTAATTCATCCCCAGGATTTAGCCCCATTTGTAAAGTATAGGCAGAACCAATTAACAAGTTACCATTTTTTTGAACACTAACTCTATAGCTAGCACTGCGCCCACCCCTAGCTGTGGCTTTAGCATCAAGATTAATGTTAGCTGCAAGCATTATGGCATTCAGAAATTTCATCGAATTGATTCGATCTTTACCTGTTTTAGTTAAACTGGAATAGCCACAAGCTTTTGCTTTCTCATCTATGGATAAATGCTCTAGTTCTTTAACTTTTTGTAGTAATGCTTCACCTTCTAACATTACAGGTTGCTTGATCTTTGCCATTGATTCTGATAATTAAAACATAAATAACACTAATGCTTTAGTATCTTAGATAAGCTACAGTTTCGTCAAATTTTTTACGGCTTAATTATTAATCTTAAATATTAATTAAAAACAATTTTATGGTGCAGTCTGCTGACATTAAACAAAAGGCTTTAGAAATTGGATTTGATCTAGTAGGAATTGCAGTAGCAAATTTAGAAAGTTATCCAGAAAGCGATCGCCTTAAGGCTTGGTTGGCAATGGGTTATCAAGCTGATATGGCATGGATGGGTAATCCTAAACGACAGGATATTCAGGAATTAATGCCATCGGTACAATCGGTTATTTGTCTAGGATTAAACTATTACACACCTCATGTTCACGCTGATAATTCTGCCAAAATTTCTCGCTACGGTTGGGGTCGAGATTATCATCGGGTTCTTGGTAAAAGGTTGAAATCTTTAAGTTTATGGCTAGAGGCACAAGACCAAAATATTCAAACTCGGTTTTATGTGGATACTGCTCCGATTGCCGAAAAAGCATGGGCACAGAGAGCAGGCATTGGTTGGATTGGTAAACATAGTAATGTCATCAGCCTAAGTCATGGCTCTTGGATATTCTTGGGAGAGGTTTTAACCAACTTAAAATTAGAACCAGATCAACCTCATACTGAACATTGCGGTACCTGTACCCGTTGCCTAGATGCTTGTCCGACAGGAGCGATCGCCCAGCCGTTTGTAGTAGATGCTAATCGTTGTATTGCCTATCACACCATTGAAAATAAATCAGAATCATTACCTGAGGGCATAGTACTAGAGAACTGGGTGGCGGGTTGCGATATTTGCCAAGATGTCTGTCCTTGGAATCAACGCTTTGCTCAGGTTACAACTGTGGAAGACTTTCAGCCCTATGCCCATAATATTGCGCCCAAGTTATCTGCATTGGCAACGATCACGGATCAAGAATGGGACAAGGCTTTTACAGGATCGGCTTTGCGCCGCATTAAACCCGATCGTCTCCGCCGTAATGCTAGAGCAAGTATGGGGACTAAAAAATCTCAAAATAGTGAAAGCTCTTAGGCGGTTTCTGGTAAAAAATTACCCATGCCGAAGACCCTAAATCCTCATTTCTAGGGACTTTGATTTTCAGAACCCCCAGAATTGGGGGCAGGGGGCTGGGTAGATTCTTTAAAGGAAATTTCCTTAATTCTGCTGCCTTAAAAAGTAAAACCTAGCTAACCTTTGATTCTAGTTCTACTATGCGCTTTTCTAGTTTTTGGATAGTTTTAATCATATCTGGCAGTTGATGTTGGGCTACTATAGTACGCTTCCATTCTCGCTCTGGGACAGTAGGATAGCCCATAACCTTGGCTCCCGCTTCCACGTGGCTAATTACCGCTGACTTAGCACCAACGATCGCCTGATTGCCAATAACTGCACGGTCGCATACTCCTACCTGTCCTGCCAAAGTAACATAATCTCCTAACACGGCTCCACCGGCTAAACCTACCTGCGCCACAATGATACAGTTGTCTCCTGTTTTAACTCCGTGTCCAATTTGGACTAAGTTATCAATCTTTGTGCCTGTGCCAATATCCGTAAATCCCATAGCTGGGCGATCAATGGCGGTAAGGCTGCCAATTTCTACCCGATCGCCTAGTTTGACATAACCTGTTTGGGGAATTTTATACCAACTTCCCGCTTCTAACTCAAAGCCAAAGCCATCATTGCCCACCACACTATTAGCATTTATTAAGCAATCTTGCCCAATTTCTGTATATTCACGGATCGAACAATTGCTATGAATTACGGTGCGATCGCCAATTTTAACTTGAGGATAAATTACAGTATGGGCAAAAATACTGACATCGTCACCAATAGTTACGCCATCACCGACAACAACAAAGGGAGCGATTGCGACATTTTTACCAATTACTACCCCTTTACCTAAAATTGCCGTAGGGTGAACGCCCAGAGGGAGCTTAACTGGCTCATAAAATAAGTTTAAGACCTTAGCAAATGCCAATCTGGGATTCTTAGCCCGAATACAAGGTAAATTACAGGGAGTCTTGAAGTCTAAAATTACCGCAGTAGCCTGAGTTGTGGATAGTTGAAGTAGGTACTTATCTGAACTAAGGAAACTAATATCTCCAGATTGGGCTGAGTCTAGGGGTGCTAGGCCAGTAATCTCTGGATCAATATTATTAAAATCAAAAGTAGCGTCAGAAAGATAAGTTGTCAACTCAGAAAGTTTCATGCTTTGCCTTAGATTTTCAAGAGGTTTTCAAGAATATTACAGCAAGTGCGATCGGGATTAGTAAATTAGATTGATGAAACCTCATACGCTTTAACTCAACAACTTATACTTAAAAGCTAATATTTTTTCTAACAAATCAAGAACTTTGGTTTAACTTGCCGCAATCCTCAACTAGTCACAAAGTTAGCCTCGTATATATCTTGGGGAAATTTTGTTCTCTATACCCTTCAGCTTCCAGTCTATATGGGTCATGGTTAATGTCCAGAGGTTAGTCTGCTATGTTTTAAGGTAAAATTTTAATCTTTTGGCTAAATTCACAGCTCCTTGAAGCAGCTTTGAACTAAGATTTCATAATAAGTTAAGTTAGTAAAAACGTAATATAAACATCCTATTTATGATTGACAACTAATAATTGCTGATTTACTGACATTATGAACGGACAATTGAAGAGCTTTGCCCCACAAACTCCTCACTGGGGAACGGAATGCCTCCCCCAATCCCCCTGCATAATCAAAATGTAAATGAGTGATAGGGAAGTCGAGATTATGCTAACTATTTAGGATTGATATATCATTGATTCCAGTCTAGGTTTAGAATCTAATAATTTCAAATGGCACAGAAAAAAAGGGTACTTTCAGGCGTTCAACCCACAGGTAATTTACATATTGGTAATTACTTGGGAGCTATTCGGAACTGGGTAGAAAGTCAAGGAGAATACGAAAACTTTTTCTGTGTAGTCGATCTCCATGCGATTACAGGCTCTGGGAATTATCGGTTGGAACTAGCAGAAAACACCAGACGAACAGCAGCTTTGTATATTGCCTGTGGTATCGATCCTGAAGTTTCTACCGTATTTGTACAATCCCACATATCTGCCCATGCTGAATTGGCTTGGCTCTTTAATTGTATTACACCTTTGAATTGGTTAGAGCGGATGATTCAGTTCAAAGAAAAAGCCCTAAAGCAAGGCGAAAATGTCAATGTCGGACTTTTAGATTATCCTGTACTGATGGCAGCAGATATTTTGTTGTACCAAGCTGATTTTGTGCCTGTGGGTGAAGATCAGAAACAGCATCTAGAGCTAACTCGTGATATTGCGGTTAGGGTAAATGACCAGTTTGGAAATAAAGATCTGCCTGTGTTTAAGCTTCCTAATCCCCTAATTCGCAAAGAAGGAGCAAGGGTAATGAGCCTTACGGATGGCAATAGCAAAATGTCGAAATCTGACCCCTCGGACATGAGTAGAATTCATTTACTAGATGATCCTGATGCGATCGCCAAAAAGATTAAAAAATGTAAAACTGATGCTGAACGAGGATTAGAGTTTGATAATCCTGAGCGTCCCGAATCTCATAATCTCTTGTCCCTTTATATGATCCTTGCAGGTAAAACCAAATCAGAAGTTGTAGCTGAATGCCAAACTATGCGGGGTTGGGGAGATTTTAAACCCCTATTAATTGAGACTATTATTTCTAGCCTTAAACCAATTCAAAGCAAATATGCTGAAGTGATAAATGAATCTGGATATTTAGAAGAAATCCTAGCTTCAGGCAGATCTAAAGCTGCCGACATTGCCTTTGATACCCTCAAATCAGTCAAATCTGCTATGGGATTTTTAGGATAAGAAAAAAATTAAGTAGGCAATTCAAAGAAAAGTTAACACCTTAATCTACTCAAAATACTAAAAAACATAACGGGGCTTCGCCCTGCGACCCTTTTTTATTATCAGTTTACTTATCCTTACCTACTTACTGTAGTTTAGGAATTACGCATTGGACTTTTTGCAGAATTAAGGGCAGAATCATGGAGTACAGCCCTCAAACACTCTCCTACTATACTTCTATGAATATGAGTGGGTAAGTACTAATTATATTTCACTTGGCAGTGTAATATCCGGACATATCAGGTATTCGATTCCATAAACCATCAACTTTTCCTTTAGATAAATTCTTAGTGACTCGATCTTTAGCTACCTTGAATTGCTCTGAATCAAGATTTCCATAGAGAACCGAGACTACTTCTTTAATTCCGACTTCTTTCCCACGGCGATCGCCTAATATTTTCTCAACTGCACTTGTTAAAGTTTCATCCGCATATTTAGGTGCAAATTTTAGAGATTTAGAGGAATTAGATGTTGAAGAGTTAGAAACTTTAGCGGATTTTCTT
>JBBQHY010000216.1:0-4756 GCA_038324415.1 Pseudanabaenales cyanobacterium
GCGATCGCCTGCTAGGGCAGCAGTTACTTCTAAAGCTTCCCTTAACTGTTTGGCAGCATAAATTGACATATCTCTAGGTACACTAATGCGATCGCGTAAATATCTCAGAGCTAGATCCGAAGCAGGGGGGGGAGTGCAGGCTTCCTGAGTCATCATAAATGTGAGAGCACAACGTAGAGCCTCATCCATCAATCTATGATCGGCAGGATTGATACGAATAATATTTTGATGGTGCTTTAGAACTCTGGATAATGCCTCGGTACGGGAAGTTTCAGGTTCGGGATAGCTGACATCAGGAAGTCCAAACCATGATCCATGATCCACCCGTGCTTTATTAACTAGCATTTGCGGCTCTCCATTTTCATAGCAGCCGCCCATTTGAGGAGGTAGATCGTGGGCATGGGTATGAAAATCACTTTGGGTACCTCGATAGGTAGAACGGCTCTCCATAGCATCAAACCACTGGGATAAACGGGGGTTCTCTTCCCGCAGGGAATAGCCCTTGTAATAATAAAGACTGGCATTCATCCGTTCCACATAGGGCGTAAAGATCACATCTGCAGTACTAAACTGATCGAGAAAATATGCGCCTATAGTTCTTCCTAGGGCATCTTCAATCATTGCCACTGTGTCTATAAATTGTTGACGGTGACTCTGTTCTTGGCGCAGAGAACTGGTGGGAGTACAGAGCCAATTACACCAAGCCCTAAATAGAAGTCGCTCCAGTTTGCGTAGGGATATAACTTCTTGCATGCTTTGATTCAGAATGCCAAATGCACGTTCTAGGGCAATTAAAATCTCATCACTTTCGGTAATGATCTTGCTGTCTATGGCGATAGCTGGCAACATACCCGAAGGTACGATGCGCTTATACCAACTTTCCTTTTCGCCATAGCAAAACATTGTCACTTTTTCGATGCGGTAGGGAATTTGTTTTTCTTCTAGCCACAGCCAGATTTTTTGACAGTAGGGACACCAAGCATGGTGATCTCGATACAAGGTGACTCGCACTTCTGATTCAGCCTGTCCAAATAAGCGTAACCGAGCTTGAGAATTGGTTTGTCCATTTATAGGATCGAACTCAAAATGAGCAAGGGTTTCAAGTTCTATCCAGCTTAGGGGAGTGGTGGTCATAGGTGATTTAGGACAAAGGAGAATAATTTTAGACTTGATTCAAATATGATTACAAATTTAACCACCGACATGAATCCCTGGGCGAAGCTTCGGGTCTTTCTCAGCAGTACGTAATACCTCACGACTGACGACTGCAATATCACCTTCACCAAACAAAATAAAACGCATTAGATATTGAACTGGATTCCCCTCAGACCAGCCAAAGTAAGCATGGGGAAGTTTGTGAGTGCGTTCACGAATTTCTAGTAAGATAGCGGCGATTGTATTCGGAACTGCTGCGCCTTGCGATCGCAAAATTCGATGCTTACCGACCTGAAGTCCATGTACATGAATTGTGCCTGTGAAATCCGATGGATCGGAAACCCGAATTTCCAAGAAAATAACGGGATCGTCCATGGGTAAATGCTGCTCTTGTCGAGTATCTCGTTCCTTTTGTTGATATTCTCCCTCATCACCTCGATTAGGTCGATGGGCAACGATACGGACTGTGTGGTTAGGTTCAGTCTCAATAAAACTGAGTGCCAGTTCATCCATTTCAACTTGGTCGGAGCGTAACTCGGTCGATCGCCAAACCCTTGATACCAGAGACGTGATCACAATAAATGCAATAAAAGTTCCAGCAATTTTAATGCCCTCTGGTCTTTCGATAATATTGGCGATCGTGGTGTAGATAAAGACTAAGGTAATCGCCCCAAATCCCCAAACCTCACGCCCCGCTCGTTTCTTATAGGAAGCTAAAGTTACAGCAAAAGCCGCCGAACTCATCAATACCAATACTCCAGTAGCGTATGCACCACCCTGTGCCTCTACACTTGCCTGAAACAACAAAGTCACAATAAAAGCGATCGCCGTATATACCAAAACCAAAGGACGCACTGCCAATGTCCAATCTGGAGCCATACCATAGCGTGGCAAGTAGCGGGGCACAATGTTTAGCAATCCTGCCATCGCCGAAGCGCCCGCAAACCATAAAATTGAGATCGTACTTAAATCATAAACAGTACCGAAAAAATCCCCAAAAAACTGGTGAGCCAGAAAAGCCAGAGCCCGACCATTGGCTTTACCCCCAGCCTCAAATTCTGCCGCAGGAATTAATAATGTGGTGACAACGCTGCTAGTTAATAGGAAAAAGCTCATAATCCACGCCGCACTTGTCAGCATCTTATGGGTATTGCGTATGCGTCCCGTGGGCGCTGCTTCGGTATCGTCACGATCGCCTCTGACCAAGGGCATTATCGCTACCCCTGTCTCAAAGCCAGATAGCCCTAAAGCTAGTTTGGGAAATACCAATACCGAGATCCCAAGGAGCATTAATGGATTCTGATGATTGACAAATAGAGATTTCTGCCAATTGGCGATCGCTTCAGGATGTACAAAAATTTGCTGCATTCCCACACACATCACGATTAGGTTCAGCAGTAAATACACCGCCACCAAAATTACGGCAATACTAATTGCCTCTCGAAAACCCTTAAGAAATACTGCACCAAGTAAAGCCACGAGGATTAGGGTAATCGGTACCATTTGCCCGTGCAGAAAAGCTGGCACCAACGGATTTTCGACAATGTGGGCAGTGGCATCGGCGGCGGAAAGGGTGATCGTGATAATAAAATCCGTAGCCACAAACCCAAGCAGACACAGGACTAATAGTTTACCCTGCCACCAAGGTAGAAGATGCTCTAGCATTGCCAGAGACCCCTCGCCGTGGGGACTGGTTGCCGCCACCTTACGATAGATTGGTAATGCTCCAAAAATAGTTAACAACAACAAAATCAATGTTGCTAGAGGGGAAAGTGCGCCCGCAGCTAAAGCAGCAATTCCAGGCTGATAACCAAGGGTAGAAAAATAATCCACACCTGTTAGGCACATTACTTGCCACCAGCTATGTTTTTGACTGTGTTTTTCCGTAGTTTTTTGCGGCGGTTCACCATCAGTTTCCAGTCTTTTTTGGTGTTGACTGCCAGCTAGTAACCAGTGCTTAAGTCTTTGGATAAATTCAGACTGTTTAAGATCGGAAGCCAAGGGAGCCATAAATCAACTTTGCTATTATACTCACCCAGTCTAACCCTCCTCTAGATAAGTAATTAATTAAACGTAGCTGGATTAGATATTTTTAGATTTCGTGCTAAATTTTTGACTCCAGTTTGAACTAGCCATCGTCCAGCATAGATGCCCTTAGAGTTGTCAAGCAATTCTTCGTGGATAATTTTTTCGACGACTTGCTCTATAATCCATGACATAAATACAATGAGCATTACCTACTGTAGATAGTCGATGGGGGATCGCTAGGGTATGAGCTAATTCGGATCTAGTAAGGGATGTAAACCTGATTTATAAATTTGGGATAACAAAAATTAATTCACTGTTGTGTTGTGTTGCAAGCGATCGCCTAAAACTCAAACCTAAAATTCATATCTGTCCGTTCCATCGATTTGTTATGCCCTGATCGCTTATCAACTTCTTAACTTTGCGGCGTAACGCATCCTGAAAGGAATCGCAAATAATCTTTCTGAATATACAAACTAAACCTACCATTTTCGCTTGACTAATCGTTGTAAAACTAGAAAACTTTAAGGGACTTATCGGACTGGGTCCATCTGAGTGGCTGTAATTATGTCATCTTTGCTTGAGAGATTAACTCTTGGGATGATGAGTGTTAGGCTGCTGACACTCACCGAATTATAGGAATAAATGGCATTCTTGCACAAATCAATAAGCAAGGGATTGAGCGATCGCCAGCGGTTAAAAAACTCACTTTACTAACTTTCTTCGATTTCTGAAGCACCGAAGACTTTGTACGACAAGACTTAACAAATTGAGAAGATTGCTTTTCTTTGACTCACATAATCAATTATTAATAATTTCTATCAAATATCAATAATTTGCATCATAGCGTAGAATTAAAGATTGGGTAACTGACTGAATAATTTCTCCCCCTTAATGTAGTCGCAAAAGCTAACTTACAAGTTGTGCTTTAAAGCTTGACTGAAAGGGCCATCACATCGTTTCTTAAGCCGTCTATCTATATTAAAACTAGATAAATAGTTAGATCCAGTCTGATGCGATTTTACGATTCATTGGTTATCAGACTAAGTTCTCTGATATTAAAAAAATTATTATATGGATTTTTTGTCCCTTTTCTTAAAGGACTTTGTTGTCCAGTTACAGTCCCCAACACTCGGCTTTTTGATTGGTGGAATGGTCATTGCAGCTCTCGGTAGCGAATTGGTAATTCCAGAGTCGATTTGTACGATCATCGTCTTCATGCTGCTCACAAAAATCGGTCTGACTGGTGGCATTGCGATCCGCAATTCTAATCTGACGGATATGGTGTTACCCATAGTGTTTGCTGTAGTCATAGGGATTTTGATTGTATTCATCGCGCGCTATACGTTGGCCAATCTGCCGAAGGTCAAAACCGTTGATGCAATTGCAACTGGGGGGTTGTTTGGTGCGGTGAGTGGTTCTACTATGGCTGCCGCCCTGACGCTCCTTGAAGAACAAAAAGTTCCATACGAGGCATGGGCTGGCGCACTCTATCCCTTCATGGATATCCCCGCGCTCGTAACTGCGATTGTTGTGGCCAACATTTACATCAACAAGAAGAAGAAGAATAGTGCAG
>JBBQHY010000217.1:0-4732 GCA_038324415.1 Pseudanabaenales cyanobacterium
TATACCAATCAGCCGAGAAGACAACATCAAAGCCAAGGTTCTCTGTGTAGAAGGATCTCGCTGCATCGAGATCCCTAACGGTAAATACGGGAAACGAGCTTTTGGGTTCGATCATTGGTGACTCCTCTTTTGTCGGCTAACGTTTGATTATGCTGCAAATGCCGTTTAACTCTATCAATAAAGGAATATTACCGCAGAATTTTGTCTAAAGTATGTAATCATCGCCTTAATTTTATTGGATTTAACAGGATTGATCGCTTCTCAATTCTTAAACTTTGCGATCGCCGATCGCCCTTCTAAACTTACCAACAATATAGGTAATTGCTAGACCACTCTCCCAGAGATAGTTTCAAGACTTAGCGTTTTACTAGAAAATCAGTTTTACAGTAAAATCGATGAAAAATAAGGCTTTCAGAGTTTAAGTGAAGAATATTCTCAAACCTTACGGTTCTTGCCAGTTATACATTGTGAGGCTTTAGGGGATTAGTCCAGTAATTACCAGATGCACATAGGTCAAATATTCTTAGATGCTTATGTTCAGATTTAATATTTTAAGTGCCAGCAACCTATGGGAAAGACTATAGGCTTACCAAATGGCGTTTCAATGCCTAGGATGTAATCAAGCGAGATAATCAGTCCAACCTTTTGAGATCTGAGGAGAACCATACCAAAGTCCAGATTTTGGCGAATGGTTTGCCCCTTCTAAAATTAAATTTTCTGCTCCTACTAAATGTGCCGCTTCAATCGGAATAATTCCATCTCCCCAAGTACTGCCGACTCCACAGGTCAATTCATAGCTACTGTAAGCTAACCAAGAACCCAATTTTTTCTCTCCGTAAACTGCCTTACCTGCGACACAGATATGTTGAACATTTTGATGAAAGGCATCGGGATAATTATTATTTACAAAATCTAAATTAGGAGCCGCCCAAGGCTCTTTACTGCGATGGGGAGTACCTAGGGTAATTAAGCGAGCTACTTGAGAATTTGCGCCCCAAATTTTACCGTAGTAGGAAATTTCTCCTAAATAAATCCTTACCACCCATCCTCCTGCGGAATGGGCAATTAGGTTAACTTGAGATACTTGAAACTCTTGGCAAACTAACTTCACAGTTTCATCTAGCTTTAATAAAATCGGAGCAATCGATCGCCCACCCACAGTTGGCAACCATTCCCACCATTTGAGAGGGACAATAATTGCTTTAAAACCCAAACTCTCTAGGGACTTTTGTAAATCTACATAATCCTTAGAGCCTGCCAGATAACCGGGCAGAATAATATTAGGTATCATAATTTTTCAGTACCAATAACCCCAGATTCCCCAATCCAAGCGACTTGGCTAATTCCCCGCGATCGCCCATAGGCAATGACACACGATCGCTCTCTAAACTCTAACTCCACTTCCACAGATACCCCATATTTAAATCGCAACTCCTCAGCATAGGCAAAAGTAGGCTTAATAGCTTCAGGGGCGACCGCCACCACCAACCACTCACTAGAGTCCACGGCAGTAGGTAAGGTTGGTACTAAGACCTTCTGTAAATCTTCTAAATTCAAGCAAAACCCAATACTAGGATGACTGATGCCTTGTGAATTATAAAGTCCTAATAGCTGATCGTAGCGTCCACCTTGGGCAATTACATAGTTGCCACTAACCACCTCAAACACAATTCCTGTATAGTACCCAAAGCTCTGCACTAAACTTAGATCTAAAACTGGGGCGATCGCAAAGTTATCTTCTAAAAGCTCGACCAGAGATCTAAGATAGCTAATTTCCTTATCTAGATTCTCAATCCAATCTAAATCTAAGATTCGATCTAAAACTTCTTGAGGCTGACCACGCAGATTAAGTAAATCTAAAGCTTGGGATTTTAACTGGTCTGAAATAGCTAAATTTAGTAATCCCACTCGATCCAAGTCAGCAATACATTGGCGGATTTTTTGGCGATCGTGACTAGGAAATCTATCTAGAAGGGCAGTAGTTAGTCCCACATCCCCAATTACCATTTGCCAATTGGTCAAGCTCACACTCTCAAGGCTTTTTGCTAATAACAACAGAATCTCAGCATCAGCTAATAAACCGCCGCCACCCAATAACTCTACCCCTGACTGATAATATTCCTGTTGACGATTACTAGAAGGCAGCTTCCGAAACACATTATCGTTATAGTACAAACGTTGAGGGCTGTTAATTTTCCCTAATCGTGATGAGTAGGCACGGGCGATCGAGGCAGTTAGCTCTGGTCTGAGTCCCAAAATTTCAGCATTACTACCATCGACTTGAATTACAGATTCTAGCTTGACGGCTCCACCTACAGTTAAGGTACCTAAATGTTCTAGAGTTGGAGTAATGATGCAATGATAGCCCCAAGACCGAAATACAGTTTGTAAGCGAGTTTCAATCCATTGTTTTTGGGCTACATCTAAGGGCAATAAATCCTTAGCCCCAGCAGGAAGTGTTAAATTTACCATTTATTAGCTATTACTATTTGCCAGTCTATAACTAAATATAGACCTAGGAGCCACTCAACCAACCAAAAAAGCCACCCTTTTTAGCCTTAGGTTTATCTTTTCCTTTTTGGTCATCTTTCTGGGCTGAGCCATCTAAATTATTAATGTGCTTCAGAGCTAAGGGTTCTTGGGGATTTAGGCGCAAAGCTTTTTGAAAACTAGATTTTGCCATGCCCAATAGCTTTTGATTCATGTAGACCACACCAAATAGGGAATAGCACCTAGGATTAGTGTTATCAACTTGCTCGGCATTACGAAGTTCTTTAAGTGCCATTGACCATTGTTTTTTGTCAATATATTCATCAGCTAATTTCAGATAGCCTTGAATTGAAACCTTTACCCGAGTTGGCTCTGGCTTAGCTAAATTCTTAAATTGACTCTGGTTTGTTTGAGTTCTCAGATCAGCTTCTGGGTTTGTTTGTCTACTATTCGTGTTAGTAGGAGGGGTATATATAATATCTGGTTTGGGCTTATAGCCACTACTGTAGCTAGGGTACATTGGAGGCGGACTAGGAGGAAGTGATGCGGTAGTCAGGATAAAGGTATTGTCAGATTGATTATTTATTGCGCCCGCATGAGGACGAGGCGCATTTGAAGCAAAATGCTTATAACCTTCTTGGTACAGAATATAGACCAAATTAAGCTCGCTAATCTGCCCTGAATACTCCAAGATTGTATCTAGGGATTGATACTGAAATTCTGAAACCTCCATCACAGCCTTCTCATAGCTAAAGTCGCTAGGAAAATATAGTAACTGTCGGGCTGCTTCTGACTGCGGGTTTATTCTTTGCCCTTTTTTCATCAGTCTTTTGCCTAAGAGCTTTAATACAGCAGTGTAGGCTGTTCGCTCCAGTCCTTGATTTAATACATGATAGGCAGGGTTAACAAGTTTGGCTAAATACTGTGTTGCTAAGTGCTTCTCAAGGGGAGGGCGCCCATAAATATCAGGGTGGAGAACTTTAGCGATAGATAGATATCTTTTTCGCAGGGCAACAGCATCTGCCGTTATAGGTACTCCCAAGGCAGCATAGTAATCATTAAAATCGAATTGACATATTCCTTGATCAATCCGAAATGGTTGCAGCTTTTTCACTACGTCTATCCTTTGAGAGTCAAAACTATTGCAAACAAATCAAATTTAGAATAAACCCTATAGCTTACTTACATTCCAACGAAACGTAAATAGCTTTGATTGATGTTACCTATACTAGCATAGCTTACCACCTTCAGAGCGACTCATAGAATTGTTAAAACAGTTATAGGTATTGGAGAAACTTTGAATTAAAGAATCAGTTGTGGCTATGGGATATAAGTAACTTTAATTGCGAACTCCCCAGGCTGGATTCGAACCAGCGACCAGTCGATTAACAGTCGACTGCTCTACCACTGAGCTACTGAGGATTATATTTCAAGACTTTTCTAATATTATCGTATATCAGCATACTTGTACAGCATTTTTTAAGTGTTAGTTGCTATGACATTAGGCTCACAGTTCTATGCCCTCTGGCTCAAGCTATACTGACTAGAGATTATGAAGCCTAAATAACACTAAATAACATAGATGAGCTTTTCGTTTGACTTTTTTACACTTGAGCAAGTTAAAGATTTAGCCCATCAGTATGGGTATACAGTGATTTTTTGGGGAATTATGCTAGAAAACGCAGGGATTCCTATCCCAGGGGAGACTATTACTTTAGTGGGTGGTTTTTTGGCTGGCAGTGGAGAATTGCAATATCCCTTAGTGCTTTTGACAGCAATAGGTGGGGCAATAGTTGGAGATAGCGCAGGCTATTGGCTAGGTCGATGGGGCGGGATGAACTTACTGGAGTCTGTGGCAAAAGTATTTAGGATTCCTTCGGAAGAAATTGTTAAGGCTAGGGAAAAATTTACAGCTAATTCCGATCGCGCGGTATTTTTTGGTAGGTTTATTGCTCTCCTCAGAATTTTTGCGGGACCTATGGCTGGTTTAACGCAAATGCCCTATGGTCGATTTTTATTTTTTAATGCTTTAGGGGCGATCGCTTGGGGGACAATTATGACCACCCTTGCTTATTTTGCAGGAAGCTTTATTCCTTTGGATACTCTTGTGGAATGGGTTTTAAGGTTTGGGATTTTTGCATTAATTGCGATCATAATTTGGCTTTCTATACCTTATTTGAAAGAAAGATTACAAAAAGAATCAGTGGACTAAAACTAGCTACTTAAATAGGTAATTCATACT
>JBBQHY010000218.1:0-4687 GCA_038324415.1 Pseudanabaenales cyanobacterium
TTGTTCTAGTTTTTTATATACACTATCTAAGCTAACTTGATGATGTGCCATAGCTACGAGGGTGTGATACAAAAGATCCGCGACTTCGGAAGCGATCGCATCAGGATCGTTATCCTTACAAGCCATTACTACTTCTACAGATTCTTCACCAATCTTTTTGAGGATTTTATTATCGCCACCTGCAAATAACTGACAGGTATAGGAATTGGGTTTAGGATGTTCACGGCGATCGCAAATTACTGTAAATAATTCTGATAGAGGATCGATCATAGAAAACTTAAAATAACTTAAAAAATTACTGTAGAGACACGATAGCATCCCTACAGCGATGTGCTATACAGTCTTACTTGATCGAAACTGTAGCACCAGCATCTTCTAATAGCTTTTTAGCGGTTTCTGCATCAGCTTTAGGCATACCTTCTTTAACAGTTTTAGGCGCAGCTTCTACCAAATCCTTAGCATCCTTCAGCCCTAGTCCAGTGATTTCACGGACAACTTTAAGAACAGAGATCTTCTTATCAGCAGGGAATGCGTCTAATACTAGGTCAAAAGCGGTTTTTTCTTCCACTTCTTCCACAGGAGCAGCAGCACCACCAGCAGCCATCATCATCATGCCACCACTAGGCGCAGCAGCAGACACGCCAAAGGTTTCTTCAATGGATTTAACTAATTCAGAAGCTTCTAATAGGGTTAGAGACTTGAGTTTTTCAATAATTTCATCGGTTACAACAGACATGGAAATTCTCCTTAGGTTTAATTATTTAGTTGATAAGCAGTTGTTTAGGCAGCTTCTTTGTCTTCGTGAATGGCTTTGATTGCTCTTACCAAAGATTGAGGTACTTCTTTGATTCCAAATGCTAGTTTTGTCGCAACACCATTGATTGCTCCTGCAATTTGTGCCATTAATACTTCCTTGGATGGCAGATCGGCGATCGCTTTAAGTTGATCAGGAGTCAAAGCCCGACCATCAAATACGCCACCTCGGAGTTCGGTTTTTTTAGTTTCCTTCAAGAATCCTTGATACGCCTTAAATGCAGCACCAATATCATCTTTAACCACCAAGCAAACGGAAGTTCCCTTTAAAAAAGTTTCTAAAGGCCCCCATTCTGGCTTGTCAGCGATCGCTTTCTTCATCAAAGTATTTTTAGTGACTTTGCACACAGTGCCAGAAGGTTTCAGTTGACGACGTAACTTAGTAATTTCGGCTACGGTTAATGTGGCAAAGTCAAGCACCATAATCATTTGAGCCTCAGCAATTTCTGCCTCTAGCTTGCCGACTACATCTTGTTTTTGTTCTAACGTTTTTCCCATATTTCTCACCTCCTTAACGGTAATTAGTAAAAATAAAAGCCCCGACTTACAACAAGACGAGGCATTAGAGATTAACTCTACAAACTTCACCTCGGCAGGAAATTAAGCGATTGCCCCTGCTGTCTGCGGTTTAAGTATTAAGTTGTAGAAGTTTCAATAGGCAGTTATTTCCAGATTTAATATTTGATACAAATTAGCTAACCTCACCCAATTTCAGGTCACGTAAAGAGCTAATATCAACCTCGATCGCAGGTCCCATAGTTGCAGAGATATATAATGACCTCCAGTACCGACCCTTTGCCCCAGAAGGACGATTACGATCAATTACTTCTTGCAAAGACTTTAAATTTACTAGTAGATCTTCAACAGAGAAGTTAGCTTTACCAAACAAAACGTGGACAATGCCTGTTCGATCAGCCCGAAACTCAATCTTACCGCCTTTAAATTCAGCGATCGCAGTTGCCAAGTCAAAGGTTACTGTTCCCCCTTTGGGTGAAGGCATAAGTCCCCTTGGACCTAAAAGGCGACCTAATTTGGCAACTTGAGGCATCATGTCAGGAGTAGCTATTAATAAATCGAAATCAAGCATTCCCTTGCTAATTTCATCAATTAATTCCTCAGAACCAGAAATATCAGCACCTGCGGCGGCAGCTTCCGCAACTTTTTCGCCTCTAGCGATTACCGCAACTTTGACAGTCATTCCAGTACCTTTGGGAAGAGCAACTGTAGTTCTCAACTGTTGGTCTGCATATTTGGGATCAATACCGAGACGAACATGAGCCTCAGCTGATTCAATAAACTTAGCAGTAGCCGTTTCTTTTAATAAATCCAAAGCATCACTAGGGCTATATGCCCGTACTTCGACCTTACTTTGTGCCAAACGAAGACGCTTGGAAACTTTTTTTGCCATTTTTCCTCTTGGGGTTGTAGCGAAGTCTTTTACCTCTCCCCCGATAATTGTGAATAATTTATAGGTTTTTAATAATAGCTGGGTCTAAGAACTTAGTCAAGCAATTCCTAGATTAGTCTTTTATTGTCACGCCCATATTTTTGGCAGTACCTTCAATGATATTCATTGCTGCATCAATATCATTAGCATTTAAGTCAGGCAACTTAATTTGAGCAATTTCTTTCAATTGATTCAGAGTGATGGACCCAACTTTTTTGCGGTTTGGTTCACCAGATCCTTTGTCTAACCCAGCCGCTTTTTGAATCAAAATTGAAGCTGGAGGAGTTTTAAGGATGAAACTAAAGCTCCGATCTTCAAATACAGAAATCTCTACAGGGATCACAGTACCAACTTGATCGGATGTACGAGCGTTGTACTCTTTACAGAACATCATGATATTTACACCATGTTGACCTAATGCAGGTCCCACAGGAGGAGCAGGGTTTGCTTTGCCAGCATTTAGTGCCAACTTAATAATTGCAGTGACTTTTTTTGCCATTGATTTGTACTAATAACTTAAACTTTTGACTTACTTAAACTAGATAAAACTTTAGATAGGAACTTTTTAAGTGTTCTTTTGGACTTGATTGAACTCTAACTCTACAGGTGTATCCCTACCAAAAATAGACAATAGCGCTTTGAGTTTACTGCGTTCAGGAGTTACTTCGACCACTTCACCATCAAAATCTTTGAAAGGGCCAGAGAGGACTTTAATCTTATCTCCAACTGCCATATCAATTTTGATAATGGGTTCCTGTTCCTCAGCTATTCTAAAAATTCGCTCTGCTTCCGTTCTGCCGAATGGTCTAGGAGTAACGTGTCCCCTACCCCTTCCATAATGGCGCTTTTGCTCTGTCCCGACAAAGTTAATTACATGAGGAGTATTTTTGACAACTTGCCAAGCATCATCACTCATAAACATTTTGATTAGAACATAGCCAGGAAAGACTTTTTCTTCAGAACTAAGGCGAGATCCATCTTTACGAACTTTGACCACTGGGGTCTGGGGAATTTCAATCTGGACAATTTTCTCTTGAACATCAAGCATTTGAATTCTTTGCTCAAGGCTCAACTTGACCCGCTTCTCACAACCTGAAGCAACTTGAACTGCGTACCAGTGGCACACGTTGGGGTCTAAGGCTTGGGGTATATCTTGATTTTCTACAAACATCACAGAAAAATCCGGCTAGAAATCCATGCAAATATCTTATCAACTAGAAATACCAAACTTGCTGAGACTACAACCATTAAAATTACGGCTGCGGACTCACTGATTAGTTGCTGGCGAGAAGGCCAGACAATTTTATCTAGCTCAGCCTTGGTACTCTTAAAAAAATTAGATACGCCAGATCCAGAGTCAAGCGATCGCTTCTCCGCATCCTTAATATCTTTAGCTTCATTCTGAGTCATGGGTGTAATTTCTTGAAAATCTTTGATCAAAAAATAGTATTGCGAGCGCGCCCTGGAGGACTTGAACCCCCGACATCAGGTTTTGGAGACCTGCGTTCTACCAACTGAACTAAGAGCGCAATTTTTCTAGTTCTTTCAAACTATCAATCTCTTGACTTTAGCACGATCGCCGTTATTTCTAGAAAACTTACTTGGAGATACCTAGGTAAGATCTCGGTCAAATCTTTGCTTAACACGACTGGCTTTGCCAACGCGATCGCGCAGGTAATATAACTTAGCGCGTCTAACTCGTCCACGACGAATAATTTTTACACTTTCAACTTGAGGAGAATGAACTAGAAAAACTCTTTCTACTCCTACTCCTTGGAAAGTCTTACGAACAGTCATAGTAGAGTTAATACCACTACGAGCTTTAGAAATAACTATACCTTCGTAGGGTTGAGTGCGAAACTTATCGCCTTCCTTAATTTTGACACCAACTTTTACAGTGTCTCCCACATAGATTTGCGGAAGATCTGACTTTAAGTATTTGGCTTCAATTGCGTTGATAATCGCTTCAGCGTTCATAGAAATCTTAAAAAATCACAGTCTTTAATAATAGACTGATTTCGCTAATAAGTCTAGACCTAGTAGTTTTGTTATTTATATACTCCCTCCTTACTATAAGAATATAGTTAATTGAAATGGAGTTAAGGTGTGAAACCTCTTAGTGGAGGCGTAGCCCACCCACCCACTAACACTAGTAATCTTTAACTGGGAAAGGGGTATGATCAGCCTATAAACTTCGTGATTTGAATCAGATTCAGGTAAAATTAGCACAAATTAAACTTAAGCCAAGATACTATGGCAGATCGTTATGTTCGAGTCAAAACCGCCAATGATGAGCGAGTTTTTTATGGAATTTTACAGTTAAATCAATCGGTTCAGATTTTAAGTGCAGCACCTTGGCTAGGTGGAAAGCTCACAGAAGATCTAATTGCCCCTGATAGTTATCAGTTAATGGTACCGTGCGAACCA
>JBBQHY010000219.1:0-4666 GCA_038324415.1 Pseudanabaenales cyanobacterium
CATTCATGTCAATCTCTGCTTGGCTTTCAGGTGTCATGACTTCTCTCTTTTTTTGTCCGATTTTATGCCATTATCACACATCAGCAAAAGTGGGACGCTCCCTCGTATTCTTTATGAAAGTTGATGCTACCCGTACATCTCAAACTTGTCCTAATTGTCAAACTCATACGGGTAAAAAGCCACTAGGTTTAAGTATACATAGCTGCTCTGAATGTGATAAATCGGGAGATTGTCAAGTAAATCACCTGTACCAAAGAAATGATCTACTCCCTTCCTAGTCAAAGATTAGTCTTTTGGGGGTGTGGGGGCTGCGCCCCCACGAAGGGGCTTTGCCCCTTAACCCCATTTAAACTGTGTATATTTCTATGGTGGGAAGGGAGTATGTCTTGAACAGCGATCGCAGTTAGAACCTTAACTTCAGTTTTCATAAAATTACTTTCAGTTTATCTCAAATTAAATTATCAATTACTCCCTTCCCAGTCAAAGATTAGTCTTTTGGGGGTGTTGGGGGCTGCGCCCCCACAAAGGGGCTTTGCCCCTTAACCCCATTTAAACTGTGTATATTTCTATGGTGGGAAGGGAGTATCAAAAATTATTGATAGGAATCATTTATCTTGCGATCGCCTTTCGGTCTCTTGTTTTAAGGCAGCTAGGGTTTTTGTTAAATTTTCACTGTAAATACCAAAGAATATATCCCTTGGTGTAGAAGCACTGGGTTCAACATTTACCTGATTTGTTACTAAGACTTGGTTAGCAGATATGGGTTCGATCTGCCAAGAACCTTGCAGGGATTTAAGACTATCTGCACTTCGCAATTGGAAAGTAATTAAAGAGGGAATAGTTTCGGTTGCGGCGATCGTAACTTTACTACTTTGGGAAAAAAATAAAACTTGGACGGTATTCACCTGCTCATAGACTTTCTGATTCGCTTTGCTTTCTATGATTTTTAGAGAGGTAATAGTAGGTAAAAATTTAGGGAAATGGCTATAATCCGTGAGAACTTCCCAAGCTTTATCGACAGAAGCATTAATAAGAATCTTGCCAACGTAAATTCCATCTTGTCCTGTAAGCAATGGTTTCCCAGCATTTAGCGTCGCTTGTTCAGATTCAATAATTTGGGCGAATGCTGGAAAATTAAACCAACTTCCAAGGATTAAAGGGATTGATAACATAATTGGCTGATAGATTCTTCTATACATAGCTTTTCGATCTCGATTAATAAATTTACTGATTTTGATGCTGATTTAGATATTGACGAAGGAAAGTATAGCTTGTTGCTTAGAAAATATCGGCAGGGTAATCAGTTTGAAGTTTGAGGGTAGCGATCAATGCAGATTACTACTGGGCTTGCATGGAGTAGATATTGTGCCAATGGATTGCGGGCGCACAATCATTAAAAATTAAAAATTTCTTAGTTTTAGGCATATCATAATCTGGTTAATCTATAGTTCCCAAGTAAAGATTTAGTTTAGCCATAGTCATGAAAAAGTATGCGATCGCTTTTCTATTAACGTTATTTTTAGCTTTGAGTATTCCCCTCTTAGTTACAAGTCAATCTCGATTGGTAAATGTGCAAATACTAGCAATTAATGATTTTCATGGAAATCTGGAAACTGGTAATTTAACTATCAAACTACCCAATCAAGCCCAAGTTTTAGCAGGTGGCGTTGAATATTTAGCGAGTCATATCCAAAAACTCCGCGCCACTAATCCCAATACGATCGTAGTTTCAGCAGGAGATACGATTGGGGCTAGTCCATTACTTTCGGCATTGTTCCATGATGAGCCTGCGATCGCAGCGCTGGACAAAATTGGTTTAGATTTGAACGCAGTGGGAAATCACGAATTCGATCAAGGGGCATTGGAACTCCTAAGAATGCAAAATGGTGGATGTCATCCTATTGATGGCTGTAGAGTTGGGCAGTTTTCAGGAGCTAAGTTTAAGTTTTTAGCAGCAAATGTCATTGATAAAATTACTGGTAAAACCTTCTTTCCTGCTTACCAAATTCGAGAGTTTGATGGTGTCAAAATTGCTTTTATTGGTATGACCTTGGAGGGAACATCAAAAATTGTTTCACCGTCAGGCGTGGCAGGATTAGATTTTAAGAATGAGGCAGATACCGTGAATGCTCTAGTGCCAGAATTACAGAAAATGGGAATTAAAGCGATCGCCGTGCTGATCCACGAGGGTGGTGCCCAGTTAGGGAGTATAAATGAATGTGAAAATATTTCGGGAGCGATCGTGGGTATTGTCAAGCGCACTAATCCAGAGGTGGATTTATTCATCACAGGACATACCCATCAGGCTTATACCTGCATCATTGATAAGCGTTCTGTCACCAGCGCTGCTTCAAATGGGCGACTTATAACTGATATCGATCTCACCCTTGATCGCGTTACCAAAGATATTACAAATATCAAAGCCAATAATATAGTGATTACCCATGATTTACCTAAAACCGAAGATTTAACTAATCTCATTGCTAAATATCAAACGATTGCCGCACCTCTGGCAAATCGGGTAATTGGCAATCTTAAATCTGATATTTCTCGCTCGATTAATGGCGCTGGGGAATCAGACTTGGGCAAACTTATTGCTGATGCTCAATTAGCAGCAACTAAAAGCAAGTCAACGGGTGAAGCTGTAATCGCATTTATTAACTCGGGCGGAATTCGTGGGGACTTAATCCCTGTCGATGACAAAATTACCTACGGTCAAGCTTTTTCAGTTCAACCTTTCGGAAATAGCCTCGTAACTTTGACTTTAACAGGAACCCAAATCAAACAATTATTAGAGCAGCAATTTGATAATCCCATGGTAGGACAAAAACGAATTTTGCAAGTTTCCCAAGGGTTCAGTTACACTTGGAGCGGTAGTTCAGCCTTGGGTAACAAGGTTAGCAATATTAAACTTAACAATAAACCCATTAATTTAACTCAGGATTTTAGAATTACCGTTAATAGCTACCTTGCTGATGGTGGTGATAATTTCTCAGTTTTCAGGGAGGGTAGAGAACGTTTAGTAGGAGTTATGGATGTAATTGCCCTAGAATCATATTTGCGATCGCCCCTAATTCTTAGTCCCCTTAGCCGCATTACCCTTAAATAATTATGAAATGGATCAAGTCTTTAGTTTTAATTTGCTGTGGTTTAGCGATCACTTTGGCAATAAGTTTACCAAATCCAATTTTTGGACAAGCACCTCTGAAATCAGAATTGCGAGGAGTTTGGATGACTAATGTGGATAGCGATGTGCTTTTGTCTCGCTCTAATTTAGAAAAAGCGATCGCTAGATTACAAAAACTGAACTTTAATACGATCTATCCCACGGTTTGGCATGAAGGCTATACCCTCTACCCCAGTGCCGTAGCTGCAAATTCCTTTGGGCAAGCAATCCGTCCTGACCCCCAACTGCAAGGGCGAGATATGTTAGCTGAAGCTGTAACCATAGGGCACAAAAAGGGATTATCGGTAATTCCGTGGTTTGAGTTCGGTTTAATGTCGGAAGAAGTTGCCAGTCTATCGAAGAAATATCCTCAATGGATTACAACTCGTAAAGATGGTTCTAGCGTCTTTGTCTATGGCGATCGCGGTCAACATCGGTTTGTCTGGCTCAATCCCTTACGTCCTGAAGTCCAAAACCTCATTGTCGATTTGGCTGTAGAGATTGTCTCTAAATATGATGTCGATGGCATTCAATTAGATGATCATTTTGGGATGCCCGCCGAACTTGGCTACGATGACTGTACGATCGCTCTCTATCAAAAAGATCACAATGGTCAACTACCTCCAGATAATCCTAAAGATGCTGAATGGACTCGCTGGCGATCGCAATATGTTACAGACCTTATGGCAAAAGTAGTCACAGCCGTTAGAAATGTTAAACCCAAGTGCATAATTTCCCTTTCTCCTAATCCTAAAGACTTCTCCTATGAAAACTACCTCCAAGACTGGCATAAATGGGTCAAGATGGGGCTATTAGATGAGCTAATTATTCAAGTATATCGCTCGGATTTAGCAGGCTTTGAGAAGGAATTAATGAGTCCAGAGTTAATGGAAATTCGCCAAACTGTACCAGTAAATATCGGTATTCTCACAGGGCTTCGCACCCAAAATGTAAATATGAAGCAAATAGCGGCACAGGTTAAATCTACTCGCAGTAAGGGATTTCAAGGATTTTCCTTCTTCTTTTATGAAACCCTAGGTAATCGCGATCGGGCTTTTCAAGCTTTACTAACTGCAAAAAGCGCTCGCCCCGCAAAAACTTAAAATATTAGCTACCAATAATATAAACTATCTTCCTAAAGTTACAGAGTGCATCCAGATTGCTAATTGAGTGCGATCGCGCAATTCTAATTTACCTAGAATATTTGTTAAATTATTTGGTAGTGTTACAAAGTTGTTGAATCAGTAATTAAACTAGAAGAGGAAATTCATAACGATTGATAAGCAAACCAATGACGATATCATGCATCAATATCGTCTTAGAGAAGCAAATCGTTTTTCGGGCTAATCGCTTAATTCGAGTTCTTAAAGTTAAATGTTTACGCTCAAGTATTTGCGTATTTCTTTTACCAATCTCATGCACGTTTGGATCTAAAATCCGTTCGTATGCACCCCAAGCATCCGTAAAAACTTCGTCACTCCAAAAGGGCTTAAAAGCTCG
>JBBQHY010000220.1:0-4653 GCA_038324415.1 Pseudanabaenales cyanobacterium
GCTATATGATTGCCTCATATATAAAGTAAGAAAAATCATAATGACGGCAACAGAAAAAACAATCTCATTCTATGGCAGAGAGATTAAATTAAGAATTGGTTTATTAGCACCACAGGCAGGTGGATCGGTATTAATCCAATGCGGTGAAACAGCGGTTTTGGTCACAGCAACTCGAGGAGATGCCCGCGATGGAATTGATTTCCTCCCTTTGATGGTGGATTACGAAGAGCGATTATACGCAGCAGGAAGAATACCCGGTGGATTTTTAAGACGTGAAGGTCGTCCTCCCGAAAAAGCTATTTTAATTTGTCGCTTGATCGATCGCCCCATGCGCCCTCTATTTCCCAACTGGATTCGAGATGATATTCAGATTGTGGCAACAACTATGGCACTAGATGAAAAGTCTCCTCCCGATGTATTAGCAGTTACCGCCGCTTCGATCGCCACCTTAGTCGCAGGATTGCCGTTTAATGGTCCGATGGCAGGAGTCAGAGTTGGTTTAGTGGGCGATGAATTTATTATTAACCCTACCTATGCCGAAGTCGAAGCAGGAGACCTAGATCTAGTAGTTGCAGGTACGACCGAAGGCATCATTATGGTTGAAGCGGGAGCGAATCAACTACCTGAACAGGACATGATCGAGGCGATCGAATTCGGCTATGAAGCCGTCCAAGAACTGATCAAGGCACAGCAAATCATCATGGCAGAGTTGGGAATTGCGCCCATAGAATTAGTGCAACCAACCGTAGACTTAACCCTGCAAAGCTTTATCAATGACCAAGTTGGCGAGAAAATCAAAAAAGTAGTTACCAGCCTCGAAAAAGATCGCAAGATTAGAGATGCGGCTTTAGATCTAATTAAAAAAGAACTAAAAGCAGCGATCGCCTCCCTTGATCCTACCGATCCAATCAAATTAGTAGCTACAGATAAAACCGTCAGTAGCACCTTTAAGGAAATCACAAAAATCTTTATGCGCCGTCAGGTGATCGAAGATAGCGTCAGAATTGATGGACGGAAATTAGACGAAGTTCGTCCTGTATCTGCCGACACAGGCATTTTGCCCCGTGTACATGGTAGTGGCTTGTTTAATCGAGGTCTAACTCAAGTTCTTTCCATTGCTACTTTGGGATCGCCCTCTGATGCTCAGGAAATGGATGATTTACATCCTGATGAGAAGAAGCGATATTTGCACCACTACAATATGCCTCCCTATTCTGTGGGTGAAGTTAAACCCATGCGATCGCCCGGTAGAAGAGAAATTGGACATGGAGCTTTAGCAGAAAGAGCAATTATCCCTGTACTACCTCCCACCAATCAGTTCCCCTACGTTTTGAGGGTTGTGTCTGAGGTTTTATCTTCCAATGGCTCTACTTCTATGGGTTCAGTTTGTGCATCAACTTTGGCACTTATGGATGCTGGTGTACCGATTACCAAACCCGTAAGCGGAGTAGCAATGGGCTTAATCCAAGAAGGCGATCAGACTCGAATTCTGACTGATATTCAAGGAATTGAGGACTTCTTAGGGGATATGGATTTCAAAGTTGCTGGTACCGATACTGGTATTACCGCTTTGCAAATGGATATGAAAATCACAGGTATTGCCATGGATACCATTCGAGATGCCATTGTTCAAGCAAAAGCAGGTAGAATGCACATTCTCGGTAAAATGATGGAAGCGATATCTACATCTAGAATTGAACTTTCCCCCTATGCTCCTAGACTCTTAACATTACAAATTAACCCAGATCAGATTGGCTTGGTAATTGGACCAGGTGGTAGAAATATTAAAGGGATTACCGAAGAAACAGGAGCCAAAGTTGATATCGAAGATGATGGTACCGTCACAATTTCCTCTACAAATAGCGATGGAGCGAAACGAGCGAAACTTCTGATCGAAAGTATGACTCGCCGTGTGAGTGCTGGAGATGTCTATGTTGGTCAAGTGATGCGGATTATTCCTATTGGGGCATTTGTGGAGTTTCTACCTGGAAAGGAAGGAATGGTACATATCTCGCAATTAGCTGAGGGTCGTGTCGGCAAGGTTGAAGATGAAGTGGCAGTTGGCGACGAGATTGTGATTAAAATCCGAGAAGTCGATCAACGGGGACGCTATAATCTCACTCGTTTGGGGATTCACCCCGATGAAGCAACTGCGGCTAAGGCTGCCTTTGCATCTGCAGGTTAAGATTAGTCCGAAATACTCCCTTCCCAGTCAAAGATTAGTCTTTTGGGGGTGGGGGCGAAGCCCCCCCACGAAGGGGCAAAGCCCCTTGCCCCCATTTATACTGTGTATATTTCTATGGTGGGAAGGGAGTAATCCCTCTTACTTCAATTCTCCAATGCAGAGATGAGGTTGGGGGATTTTTTAGTAATTACTTTAAATATTTTTTTATAATTACTCCCAACTTTGCAATGGTTGCAGGGGGAACTTTACTGAGGTCAGTGAATATGGCACTCCTAAGGGCGTGATGCGCCTCTGAAACAGGCGGATTAGCCGTAATTAACTCTACAGTAGCTTGAATGATTTTTTGGGCGTTGATGGCATTTTTGTGCAGATTATCAATCACCATAGAGACAGAAACACTATCATGCTCTTCGTGCCAGCAATCATAATCAGTGGCAAGGGCAAGAGTTGAGTAGGCAATTTCTGCTTCACGGGCTAATTTTGCTTCGGTTAAGTTAGTCATGCCAATGACATCTGCCCCCCAACTTCGATAAAGATAGGATTCAGCCTTAGTCGAAAATGCTGGTCCTTCCATGCACAGATAAACTCCACCTCGGCGGACTTTCCCTGCCCCCAAATCTATACTCTCTGCCGCCGTAGCAAGAACATCAGCTAATGCTAAACAGACGGGATCGGCAAAGGTAATATGGGCAACAATTCCATTCCCAAAAAAGGTAGCAATACGATCTTTAGTTCGATCTATAAATTGATGGGGGATCACCATATCCAGAGGTTTAGTCTCCTCCTGCAAAGACCCAACCGCCGAAGCAGAGATAATATATTCCACTCCCAAACTTTTCATGGCATAGATATTGGCACGATAGGGAACTTCTGAGGGCAATAAATGATGCGATCGCCCATGTCTAGCTAGAAATACCACAGGCGTACCACTAAGGGTTCCATAAATTAAAGTATCAGAAGGCTCTCCGAAAGGAGTATCGATCTTGATTTCTTGAATATCCTCAAGGGCAGCCATAGTATATAAGCCACTGCCACCAATTACGCCAATTGCTGCTTCCATCTAGATTCCCTCTAATTTATGTGTAATTAATTTCCGATCTAGCTTAAATAAGTGTAACCACTAAGGCTATGTTCATATTTTTGCAGAAGTAATCGAGCTTCTTCAAGGGTGATCGTTTTTGCTTGCAGGGCTTTTTCGGTTTCACGGCGCATACTTTCTAGAAGTCCATCGCGGCTGTACTGCACATATGCCAGCACCTCAGTCATAGTGTCACCTTTAATGACGTGTTCAACTTGGTAGCCATTGGGCGACACGTGAATATGCACAGCATCGGTATCCCCAAATAGATTATGTAGATCTCCTAAGATTTCTTGGTAGGCACCGCCCAAAAATAGTCCTAGAAAATAGGGTTGATTGGGATGAAAAGGGTGCAGTTCTAAGACAGATTTAACATCCCTGAGGTCAATAAATTTATCAATTTTGCCATCACTATCACAGGTCAGATCGGCGATCGTGCCTCGGCAGGTGGGTTCTTCATGCAGGCGATGAATGGGCATTATTGGAAATAACTGATCGATCGCCCAGCTATCAGGTGCTGACTGAAACACGGAAAAATTACAGTAATAGGTAGTTGCCATAATTTTCTCAAGGTCTTCTAGATCATCAGGCACATAGTTTTGTTGACGCACAATTTTCAAAATGCGATCGCACGCTTCCCAATATAATCTTTCTACCCTTGCCCGTTGCGCTAAATTCAAATATCCAAAGGAGAATAAACTTACAGCCTCTTCCTTAAACTGAGTGGCATCGTGGTAAGCCTCTTGGTAAGTATCGACATTAATCTGCTCTAGGGTCTCAAATAGATTACGAATGATTAAATGCTCTTCTTCTTGCCCTTCTCCTGTTTTAAGCGGTGGAATATCATGACTGGGAATGCCACTGACGTTCAAAACATCAAAAATTAGTACGGATTGATGTGAAGCGATCGCTCTGCCACTCTCACTGACTAAAGTTGGAGCGGTAATATTATTTTCAGCACAAGCTTCCTTAATTTCTGCTACGACATCATAGGCGTAGTTTTGCATATTGTAATTTTTTGAGGCATAGAAATTGGTTTTAGAACCGTCATAATCCACACCCAAGCCGCCACCGACATCTATATATTTCATGTCGGCACCACTTTTTGCCAACTGCACAAAAATTTGCGAAGCTTCTCTCAGGGCATCTTTGATTACGCCAATAGAACTAATTTGAGAACCAATGTGGAAGTGTAAAAGTTGGAGGCAATCTAATAAATTTGCTGCCTTCAGTTTCTCAATTACCTCTAAAATCTCCCACATGTTTAGACCGAACTTAGCGCGATCGCCTGCGGAATCTGCCCAACGTCCAATGCCCTTAGAACTAAGCTTTGCCCGCACTCCCAAAATGGGCTGAATGTTGAGATTTTTAGCAGCTTGGATAACTAAAT
>JBBQHY010000221.1:0-4641 GCA_038324415.1 Pseudanabaenales cyanobacterium
CGTAATTCGATCATTAATGGCGGAAACATTGAAGATGTGAGAAATGCGATTGCCAATAGTTCTGAAGCTAGAAACAGAAATGGTAATAATTCAAATAACAATATACAAGTTATAGATCGAGCTATCAACAACATATACCAACAATACTTGGGACGGAATGCCGATCCTGCGGGCTTACTGGCGTATCGTAATTCGATCATTAATGGCGGAAACATTGAAGATGTGAGAAATGCGATTGCCAATAGTTCTGAAGCTAGAAACAGAAATAGGAATTCTTCTTTTAATAGGCAGGACAATAATCTATCCAACGAACAATCTATTAACGAAATCTTTCAAGAGTTATTAGGACGTAATGCTGATGCAAATGGTATGCAGAGTTACTTAAATGCAATCAATAATGGCAGAAGCATTGAAGATATCAGAAATGAAGTCTCTAATAGTTCTGAAGCTAGAAATAGAAGAAGATAGAAAATTGACTCTCAATTTAACCGCCTTTTAACCCCGTTTTTTGGCTCTAAGGAACAAAAAATAAATGGTAGTGATCTAGAAGGGCATGATAAATAATATTCGGTTCTGGATATTCTATGTACCCCTGCGGAGTATTACGGTATTTACTCAGGATGCTTCTCTAGAGACCTATCAAGGTAGGCGAGAATTGACTGGTTTTCTATTCCCGAATTTGATAATGACTGCGGAACAGGTTTTAGCAAAGTAGTGATTTAGTGGGGTATAGATTAATTTTGAAATTTCTGAGCTTAATTATTTAATTAATATCCTGTGGAATCTGGATAGGGCATTTTCCAAATCTTGAATCTGTAGAGGTTTGATAATAAAATCATTCATCCCTGCATCAAGACAGATTTGGCGATCTTCAGGGAAAGCATTGGCAGTCAAGGCGATAATCCAAGGCTGATATTTTAGTTCTTGACGCAGGATTTTTGTGGTTGTTACTCCATCTATTTCTGGCATTTGCATATCCATCAAAATTACGTTATCGGGTTGCTGGCTTGTCATATCCAAAGCTTCTTATCCATTACTTGCCACTTCAGGAGTATATCCTAGTCGCTTTAGTAAAAATATAGCTACTTTTTGATTAACTAGCTTACTCCCTTCCCACCATAGAAATATACACAGTTTAAATGGGGTTAAGGGGCAAAGCCCATTCGTGGGGGCGCAGCCCCTACACCCCCTAAAGACTAATCTTTGACTGGGAAGGGAGTATATCCTGCTAGTAGGATGCGGAGTGGTAATGATTCGGAAATTGTTAGAGATATGACTGATTCTTTTTGTTGAGTATTGCCATTAGAAGAGCGATCGCCTATATACTGCCTGAGATTCCTAATTTTTAATTTTCAAATAGAAGTGCAACCAAACAAGATCAAAAAAATTGTATTCACGGGCGGCGGTACTGCAGGTCACGTTACCCCAAATATAGCCTTGATTCCCAGATTGCAGAGTTTAGGTTGGGATGTTGAATATATTGGTACAAGTGATGGCATTGAACAACGCTTGATTACGGAAATCAATATTCCCTTTCATGGCATTTCATCGGGAAAATTAAGAAGATATTTCGATCTACAAAACTTTATTGATCCTTTTAAGATTATTAAAGGCGTATTTGATGCCTACTTTACACTGGGGAAAATTAAACCCGATCTAGTATTTTCCAAAGGTGGATTTGTGACAGTTCCCGTGATTTTGGGAGCATGGTTACAACACATTCCAATTATTATTCATGAGTCGGATATTACTCCTGGCTTGGCAAACAAGATTTCCATACCCTTTGCCACAAAAATTTGCCTAAGTTTTCCTGAAACCTTAAAATATATACCGACAGCGAATTTCACGGGGCTGCCAATTCGAGCTGAAATTTTAGAAGGTGATGCCGAGCGGGGCAGAAAGTTCTGTAGTTTTAATCAAGATTCACCAGTTTTATTAGTAATTGGCGGTAGCACTGGCTCTGCGAAAATCAACCTAGCAGCTCGCAAAATCCTAGATCAATTGACAACAAAATTTCAAGTAATTCATGGTTGCGGTAAAGGGAATATAGATCCAAATTTTAATGATTATCCAAACTATAAACAAGTGGAATATTTAGGCGTAGAACTTGCAGATATTTTAGCGATCGCCGATGTAGTTATATCCCGATCTGGAGCTAATTCTATTTTTGAGTTTCTAGCATTAAAAAAGCCGCATTTACTAATCCCGTTATCTAAATCCGCCAGTCGTGGCGACCAAATTCTCAATGCCCAGTCCTTTGCCCAAATGGGTTATAGCATGGTTTTGGCTGAAGAAGACCTCACAAGTGCCAGTTTATGGACGGCGATTAATAATTTATTTGAGCAAAGGCAAAAGTACACAGATACTATGTCTAGAAGTGAATTTGGCGATATTATTGGTAAAGTTAGTCAGTTAATAGATCAAGTCGTAGGTTAGTTATATGGCACAAAGCAGCGTTTTAGAACTTGCCAAACAGGGAGATAGTGAAGCGATCGCCACTTTGATCAATCGTTCGATTCAATCTAAGGGCATCGCGGCTACTGTCAGTTTAGATCATGAATGTTTAAATATTGATCTAAGATCGCCCCAAAGAATCAATCAAAAAGCGATGGTGTCTCTGATTCGCAAAGGGATGCTGAGTTTACAGGTCGAGAGTATTAAGGAATTAGCAATTAGTGCGTATCAATCTGATTACGAAACTGCAAGCGATCGCCAAATCTGGGAAATTACCATTAACCTAGAATCTTCGGAAGTTGTAATTTCACAATCTCCTCCCGCTCCTGAAGTTGTAACACCTGAGATCCTCCCTGATAAATCTGTAAATGCCCTTGTCGTCCAAAAACCCGTACAAATTAAGCATCTGCCCCAGTCCTATCAAGACATTATTATTCGCTTTACCGATCCGCTCTACGGTAATGTTAAATGCCTTTGCACCTTGACTGAGTTAGTGCAGGTAATTAATAATTTCAGTTTTGACAATGCTAATCCCGCCTTAAAAAATCTTCTAGACGCGATCGCAGAATCTACAGTTATTGATGACAATGGCGATCGCATTATTAATAATATTTCGGTATTGCAACCTGGCGCTCAATGGCAAAAAGCAAAAATTAGGCTTGTGTTAAATATCTTTTTTGAACCTGAAGGCTACGTCCCCCCGACAGAACCCAATGTTGAAGCTCTGACTGGTGTTATTACCCTAGAAGCGATCGAAACTCCTGCCTCTAATGTATCTGAGGGCAAAAATGTATCTGAGGGCAAAAATGTATCTGAAGACATAAATATACCTGAAGACATAAATATACCTGAAGACTTAAATATATCTCAGGTCTTAAATGTGTCCGAAGACATAATTGAGCCTACTGAAACTCCTAAGCAAATATTATTAGAAGATTTACCTAGCTCACTCTCCGATCTGGAGAACCACAAACCTTCAGATAGCATAGAACAACCCTCAGAATCCCAAGAGTCTGAGGTAGGAAGAGCCTTAATTACCACGGATGAGTTGAGCAAAGTTTGGTGGCTTGCAGGGAAATTAGATGATAAAAAATTAAGTGATACGTGAGTTTGAGTAAATTTTGGAAGTAACCTATTCGTAAAAACCAAATCTGTCCATCTAAACACTATTGATCTGTTCCTAGGTTAAAGATCGGACAAAATGTAATAATCTTTAACGTAAAGGCTTTTAAAATACAATTTTATGGAACCCGATTTAAATAATTCTGACTTATTAAGCCAGACAGTAGAGCCAGAAAATCTTGATCAAGACATTCAAGCTCATCCAGTCCCAGAGGCAATTCATCAAATAATAGAAGAACCTCACCGTTACGAATGTGGTTCCTGCGGCTATATATATGAACCAGCTTCTGGAGATCCCAGGCATGGTGTAGCGATCGGTACCTTATTTACAGATATACCAAAGGAATGGCGTTGCCCAGTTTGTACTGCTCGTCCTGCTGCCTTTACTGATATCGGTATACCTAACAAGCCTTCAGGATTTACCGAAAATTTGGGCTATGGATTTGGCGTAAATGTGATGACCCCAGGGCAGAAAAATCTTTTAATTTTTGGTGCTTTAGCCGCCGCCTTTGCGGTATTCATGAGTCTTTATGCTCTCGACTAATTCAGTTTAACTAAATTAACTATCAATCTTTTCTCAATATTTTAAATATCAATAAAATTAGGAATTTTCTGGTGAATAAACATTTACGTTCCATCTTTTTCGCTCTGCTTTTGGTTATAACTTATACCTTTACGGGATTTACAGCGCAATTTACTCAAGATGCGATCGCCTCTGAATCTAACTTGGCTAATACTCCAACATGGCACAAAGTCGAGCTGCCAACCAAAGCTACCCTCCTAGATATTGCCTTTAGTAGCAGTAACACAGATAGTGGTTGGCTCGTAGGTACTGAAGGTGTATTACTCGAAACCAAGGATGGTGGTAAAACTTGGGAACCTAGAAATTTAGAGCTTGGAGATGGAATTTATCGGTTTGTATCCGTCAGCTTTGTGGGTGATGAGGGTTGGATTGCGGGTAAGCCTTCTTTGCTTTTACATACCGAAGATGCGGGTAAGTCTTGGACAAGAATTGGATTAAGTTCTAAACTTCCTGGTGATCCTGCCTTAATTAAAGCGATCGCT
>JBBQHY010000222.1:0-4626 GCA_038324415.1 Pseudanabaenales cyanobacterium
AGCAAACAATTTGTGGCGGATTAGTTCTATCAATATTCTCTTCACTGTGACCGTGATAAATCTTGGCACCAAAACTTTGGAGTTGGGCAATTAACTGATTTTGGGACAAATCTGAACCAGAAACTCTATAGCCTTGTCTAACTAAAATATGGGCGATCGCCGACATCCCAATTCCGCCAATCCCAATAAAGTGAAACGGTTTACCGCTTAAATCAATTGGACTTAGCATTTAATCTCCTCGGACACGCCTAATATCGTGGGCTATCATAGCAAGAATTTTGTTGTAGTGCCATTTTTCAAGATCAAAATCTAAATCTACTTAATCCAAATTGTCTTGATATTCAAAAATTCATGAATTCCGAGCATACTAAGTTCACGCCCATAGCCCGATCGCTTGGTGCCGCCGAAGGGCAGACTGCAATCTGATTTGACCATAGTGTTAATAAATACAGAGCCTGCTTCTAATTCATCGACTAAGCGATCGCATTCAATTTGTTCTTCAGTCCATGCACTGGCACCTAATCCCAAGGGCGTATCATTGGCAAGATTAATTGCCGAATCTAGATCGGGGACTCTGAATAAACTGGCAACGGGTCCAAACATCTCATCTCTATAGGCGGGACTGGTTTTGGGAATATCAGTCAAGATCGTCGGTGGATAAAAATTGCCAACTTGATCGGGATCGGTTTTGTTATTATTCAATCCGCCAATTAATAATCTTGCCCCTTGGGCGATCGAGTCTTGCACCTGTTGATGAAGTTCTGCCCGAATTTGCGGGGTTGCCAAAGGCCCTAAATCCGTATCAGGTTGCATAGGATCACCAACTTTAAGCTGTCTGTAAGCCTGTACTAACTTTGCTTCAAACTCATCGGCGATCGCTTCTTCGAGAATAAATCGTTTGGCAGCAATACAAGATTGTCCATTATTAACCATGCGGGCTGTGACTGCGGTTTTGATCGCTAAATCTAAATTGGCAGATTTCATCACAATAAATGGATCACTACCCCCTAATTCTAGGACAGTTTTTTTGAGTTGATGTCCTGCGATCGCGGCCAAGCTCTGTCCTGCGGCTTCACTGCCAGTGAGGGTTGCAGCTTTGACTCTGGGATCTCGTATAATTTCTTCTACCTGATTCGACTCGATTAACAGGGTTTGAAATGTCCCCGTGGGAAATCCTGCTTTTTCGATAATTTCGGCGATCGCTACTGCACATTGAGGCACATTCGAGGCGTGTTTGAGTAAGCCCACATTTCCTGCCATCAAAGCTGGAGCTGCAAATCGAAATACTTGCCAATAGGGAAAATTCCAAGGCATCACAGCTAAGATAATTCCCAAGGGTTCATACCTTATAAAGCTATGACTGGCATCGGTTTGAACATCCACATCTTGAAGATACTTGGCACTATGTTCAGCGTAATATCGACAAACGATCGCACATTTTTCAATTTCCGCAATCGCACTTTTTAAGGTTTTACCCATTTCCAAAGTAGCGATCGCTCCTAATCTATTTTTATCAGCTTCTAAAATATCCGCCGCTTGATTTAACCATGCTGCTCTTTGGTTTAGGGATATAAATTTGTAATCTTGGAAAGCTTGGTGGGCGATCGTAATTTTTTCCTGAATTTCTGTACTTGTTAGGGCTGTAAAAGTTTGAATAATTTCGCCAGTTGTTGGATTTGTGGAAGCGATCACCATATTTAAATCTTATTTTAGTATTAGAAGCTAATGTCTTAAATCCTGAGATCTAAAATTAAAATATTAACTTAAGACTTCACATACTCCACTCTACTAATAGCTAGATATAAAACCAATTTTCTTGTTTTCCTGTTGCAAAAATTCACCAAAATGTCCAGTAAGATTAAAACCAATATATTAAATTTAGGGAATAGATATGACCTCTTCGCAGACCGCCTGGCACACGATTTCCCCGCAAGAGGCAATAAAACTCTTAGAAGTAGATCAATCTACAGGTTTAGCGATCGCCGTAGTTAAAGAGCGGCAAGCTCAATACGGTCGCAACGAAATTATTAGTAAGGCGGGGCGCAGTACCCTGAGAATCTTCATCGATCAGTTCACAAACATCATGCTGGTGATGCTGATGGTAGTAGCAGTGATTTCGGGGTTTCTAGATTGGCGCAAAAATGAATTTCCCAAGGATGCGATCGCTATTTTTGTCATCGTATTTTTAAATGGCATTCTGGGCTTTTTCCAAGAAAGTAAAGCCGAAAAAGAATTATCTGCCCTGAAAAAGCTCTCTTCTCCCAATGCCCGTGTTATCAGAGGTGGCACAATCCAAGAAATTTCATCCCTCGATCTGGTACCTGGTGATATTGCCATGATCGAAGCAGGGGCGCAGGTGTCGGCGGATGGAAGACTACTTGAAGCCGTGAACCTCAAAATTCGAGAATCTGCGCTGACGGGCGAGGCAAATGCTGTAGATAAGAATTCCAATCTGGTTTTAGACCTTGATGAATCCTTGGGCGATCGCACTAATTTAGTCTTTCAAGGTACCGAGGTAATCCAAGGGCGGGGGACTATATTGGTGACGGCGATCGGCATGGAAACGGAATTAGGCAAGATTGCCACCATGATCCAAAGTGTTGAAGCTGAACCCACGCCTTTGCAACAAAGAATGGATAAATTGGGAAATATCCTTGTATCTAGCTCCCTCGGTTTAGTCTTTGTGGTCATAGCTGTAGGTTTATACCAAAGTGGCATCCTTCAAAACCTAATTGGAATCATGCCTGACTTTAGTAAATTTGGGGAAACTCTCTTTGCTGATGATGTATTTGAAAACCTTCTAAATACCTCCCTCAGTATGGCAGTTGCCGTCGTTCCAGAAGGACTAATGGCAGTTGTGACTGTAACTTTAGCCCTTGGTACCCAGCGCATGGTGAAGCGTCAAGCCCTAATTCGTAAACTCCAAGCTGTAGAGACCCTTGGTTCCGTCACCACCATATGCTCAGATAAAACTGGAACCCTAACCCAAAATAAAATGGTAGTAGAAACAATTTTTACTGCCAACACAGCTACTCAGATCACAGGTAAAGGCTACGAACCTCTAGGTAAATTTTTAGATTCGACTCAACAGGCTTTTAATCCCACGGAAGACTACGAAGTAAATGATCTATTGATCGCCTGTACAGTCTGTAACGACTCCCATTTACAGAGAAATTCCGAGGGCGAATGGGTAATTATTGGCGATCCCACCGAAGGTGCCCTAGTTACATTATCTGCAAAGGCAAATATTGAGGCGGCGGTTTTGAATGTCAAGCTCCCACGGGTTGCCGAAATCCCTTTCTCCTCAGAGCGTAAGCGTATGAGTGTAATTTGTCAAAAAGATACTTCCTATTTGGTATTTACAAAAGGTTCGCCCGAGTTAGTTTTAGGCTGTTGCGATCGTATTCAAATTAATCACCAATACCAACCTATCACCGCTGCCCACCGTACCCAAATCTTAGAACAAAATAATCAGCTTGCCAGTAAAGGCATTCGGGTTTTAGGGTTTGCCACCAATACCCTAGAAGATTTACCTAGCGACATGGAAACCTCAGAAAACAACCTAGTGTGGCTCGGCTTAGTCGGAATGCGCGATGCCCCCCGAATTGAGGTAGCAGATGCCGTAAAAACCTGTAAACTCGCTGGGATTCGTACCGTCATGATTACTGGCGACCATCAATTGACTGCCCAAGCGATCGCCCTCGATTTAGGAATTTCTGAACCTAATCAACAGGTAATTACAGGCGGGGAACTAGAAAAAATGTCGGATACGGATATAAGAGCGATCGTTGAACGTACTAGCGTCTATGCCAGAGTTGCTCCCGAACATAAGCTCCGCATAGTCAAAGCTCTCCAAGCTAACGGTGAATTTGTGGCAATGACAGGAGATGGCGTAAATGATGCTCCCGCCCTGAAGCAGGCAAATATCGGCATAGCTATGGGCATTACAGGTACCGATGTCTCCAAAGAAGCCAGTGATATGGTACTGCTAGATGATAACTTCGCCACAATCGTTGCTGCCGCCGAAGAGGGCAGAGTGGTTTATACCAACATTCGTAGATTTATTAAATATATTCTCGGTAGCAATATTGGTGAGGTAATTACGATTGCCGCCGCCCCCGCCCTAGGCTTACCTGGAGTGCCTCTCATTCCCTTGCAAATTCTGTGGATGAATCTAGTTACCGATGGCTTACCTGCCCTAGCATTAGCTGTGGAACCACCAGAGCCAGACATCATGCTCAGACCGCCTTTTAGCCCTAAAGAAAGCATCTTTGATCGAGGCTTAGGCTCTTACATCATTCGGATTGGGATCGTGTTTGGGATTATGACCATTGGTTTAATGGAGTTTGCCTATAACAATCCCGATGATACTTGGCGAGAACATTGGAAAACCATAGTTTTTACAACTCTCTGCCTAGCCCAACTAGTTCATGCTCTGGCTGTGCGTTCCGATAATCGCCTGCTGGTTGAAATGAATTTTTTCTCTAATCCCTTCCTCCTCGGTGCCGTACTTGCAACTGCCCTTCTACAAATGGCTCTCCTATACATTCCGCCCCTGAGCAGCTTCTTTGGTACCGATCCCCTATCCTTACCAGAACTAGGAGCCTGTCTGGTCGTCTGTGTGTT
>JBBQHY010000223.1:0-4603 GCA_038324415.1 Pseudanabaenales cyanobacterium
GTTTTGCCCCTTAACCCCATTTAAACTGTGTATATTACTATGATGGGAAGGGATTAGTATTTTAAATAATTAATATAATTTTCCGAGGTTTTAATCGTATTTGTAATAGATACCCATTGCATACATTTTAATAAGTTTACCAAAAGAATAATTTACTTGACACTTTATGATTATGATTAAGTTGTATTACATAAAATATAACTATCATTAATGGTTAATTGTCTATACATTATTAGTATTAGCTCTTCGACAAGACCAGTTTGAGCAAAAGTAAATGTCGGCAAGAGACCTTTTTCATGATGCAGTTAGACGAGGATTAGAAAAAGATCGTTGGCTTATCACCAGAGATCCTCTAGAACTTGAATGGGAAGAGGTTAAAGTTAAAATCGACCTTGCTGCGGAGCGCTTAATTGCCGCAGAGCGAGATCGACAAAAAATAGCTGTTGAAATTAAAAGCTTTATAAGTACATCTGTAATCAGCGACTTCCACACAGCGTTGGGACAATTTTTAAACTATAGAATTATGCTAGAAGTTAACGAGCCCGATCGCCTTCTCTATTTAGCTATTCCTTTGGATGCCTTTGAAACCTTTTTTCAAAGCCGCTTTGCCTAGATATCTATTGAGCGGTATCAAATAAAGCTTATTGTTTACGACCCCATCGCCGAGGAGATAGTCACATGGATAAACTAGAACATTACCGACAATCTATTCAAAATCTTTTAGAACTGCACAGTCATTTTAAAACTCAGGACGACGTAGATAACGAGCTATTTTTTGACACGGTGCGCGATCGCCATCAACTTATGCGAGTTGGCTGGAAAGGCTTCAAGAGAGTTTATTACACTGTCCTCCACTTCGATATCAAGGACGGTAAGATTTGGCTACAACAAAACACCACTGACATCGATGTAGGACAAGAATTACTCGAATTTGGCATTTCAAAAGAAGATATAGTGCTTGGGTTACACCCACCCTACAAAAGACCATATACGGGCTATGGTGTTGCATAGACAATTCACTTTTGCGATGGAGTAATTAAAAATTAAACAGTAGATAAAAATTTTGAATTTCATAGCCCTGCATATCTGCTACTAGATTCGTGCCGATAATGTCAGAGTATTGTTTCTTGTTAGTTACTTGTCCAACTGCATTGTAAGCATAGTCTATCCAATTATTTGCTTAGATATTTTGGGTCAATCTGTTTAAAGGGGCATATTGCCTAGACATACTATTTAGCAGGGTGCTGTTGATGGTTTCGGGGATGAAGGTGTCGTTACCTTCTGCATCATAGCTACAGGTAAAGATTGTGTTGGGAACATTGGATGTGCCGAGATTACTGGTGGTGAGGCCTTTACCTTCTAGGTCATAGGTATAGCCAGTTGTAAGTGCTACAAGGGTCTGCGATTTGGGGATAGGGTTTTCTTTGCAGAGGTAATTATAAACGCTCTTTAGACTCCTATGCCATAGGTTTCTGGAGAAGCGATCGCCTTAATTCCAAACCCTAAATATCCAACCTAAATCTAGTAACATTGTTTTAATACTTGTCTAAAATTCTAACTATGCTCACTGGTGCCGAAATTCGCTCTCAATTCCTCAAGTTCTACGAAGAACGCGGTCACAAAGTTCTACCTAGTGCCTCTTTAGTGCCCGAAGATCCTACGGTTTTACTAACGATCGCTGGAATGTTACCTTTTAAACCTATATTTCTAGGACAAAGAGAAGCCGAATTTTTACGAGCCACCACATCCCAAAAATGTATACGCACCAACGATATTGAGAATGTGGGCAGAACCAAACGTCATCATACGTTCTTCGAGATGTTGGGAAATTTTAGTTTTGGCGATTATTTTAAAAAGCAGGCGATCGCATGGGGTTGGGAATTAATAACTAAAGTCTTTAAGCTTCCACCTGAACACCTAATAGTTAGCGTATTTCATGAAGATGAAGATGCCTTTGCGATTTGGAGGGATGATATTGGCATTCCCGCCCACCGCATCCAACGCATGGGAGAAGATAACTTTTGGTCGTCGGGAGTAACTGGGCCCTGCGGACCTTGTTCGGAAATTTACTATGATTTCAATCCCGAAGCTGGCGATCAGAATATTAATTTAGAGGATGGCGATCGCTTTCTGGAAATCTATAACCTCGTATTTATGGAGCTAAATCGGAATAGTGATAGTACTTTTACACCCCTTAAGAAGCAAAATATTGATACGGGCTTAGGCTTGGAACGGATGGCACAGGTTTTACAAAAGGTTCCGAATAATTACGAAACCGATTTAATCTTCCCAATTCTGAAGACTGCTGCGGATATTGCCAACATTGATTATCATACAAGTGCAGAAAGAGTAAAAACTTCCCTTAAGGTAATTGGCGATCACGTTCGTTCTGTAGTTCACATGATTGCTGATGGAATTACTGCTTCCAATGTGGGACGGGGTTATATCTTACGGAGACTTCTGCGTCGTGTAGTTCGGCATGGTCGATTAATTGGTATCTCTGGGGAATTTACTCCTGAAGTTGCGGAAACAGCGATCGCATTATCAGAGATAGCATATCCTCAAGTCCGTGAACGAGCAGCCATCATTAAATCTGAATTACAGAAAGAAGAGAATCGCTTTTTGCAGACCCTAGAACGAGGCGAGAGAATGTTAGCAGAAATTCTCGCCAGCCCAGAGATTCAAGCCAGAAAGATTATTAAAGGTGCCGACGCTTTCACCCTTTATGATACCTATGGATTTCCCCTAGAGCTGACCCAAGAAATCGCTGAAGAAGAAGGCTTATCCGTCGATGTAGAAGGATTTAGGCTGGCAATGCAACACCAGCAGGAACGTTCCAAAGATGCCCACGTTGATATCGATCTACTTACCCAAATGAATTGGTCAGAGATTGCCGTTCCTAAAACCGAATTTGTAGGCTATATCCAAACCAACGCCCAAGCACAAGTTCAGGCGATTATAGTAAATGGCCAAATTAAACTTATTGCCAAATCGGGCGATCGCATCCAAATCATTCTTAATCAAACTCCCTTTTACGCTGAATCTGGCGGGCAAATTGGCGATAAGGGCTATCTTTTAGTAGGAGATACAATCATTCGCATTGATGATGTCCAAAAGGAATCAGATTTATTTGTTCATATCGGACAAATAGAAAGAGGAGAACTTAAATTAGAAGATATAGTTACTGCCCAAGTTTCTCTAAGCGATCGCCGTCGTAGTCAGGCACATCACACTTCTACCCATCTAATACAGGCGGCATTGAAGAAAATTGTCGATCCTAATATCTTACAGGCTGGTTCCTTAGTTACAGGCGATCGGCTCCGCTTTGACTTTAATCTCTCCCGTGGTGTTACTGGTGAGGAAATTAGAGAAGTTGAGAACTTAATCAATACTTGGATTATGGAATCCCACAGTGCGGAAATTACTGTAATGGCGATCGCTGAGGCAAAGGCAAAAGGAGCAGTGGCAATGTTTGGCGAAAAATATGGAGCAGAAGTAAGAGTAATTGATATTCCCAATGTCTCAATGGAGCTGTGCGGCGGTACCCATGTCAGCAATACTGCGGAAATCGGCATCTTCAAAATCGTTTCTGAATCAGGAGTGGCTTCAGGTATTAGGAGAATTGAGGCTGTGGCAGGTCAAGCTGTTGTCGATTATCTCAATCTTAGGGATGGAATTGTCAGAGAACTGAGCGATCGCTTTAAGGTCAAACCCGAAGAAATTCCCGATCGCATTACTGGATTACAAACTGAGTTAAAGAATTCGCAAAAGCAAACTGAAACTCTACAAAGAGAATTAGCTCTGCTTAAATCAGACAGTCTAATTAGCCAAGCGATTGCGATCGGAGACTTCAAAATCTTAGTTACTGAAATCAAAGGTATAGATCCCGAATCCCTAAAAATTGCTGCCGAAAGATTGCAAGCGAAACTGGGAAATAGTGCTGTAGTTCTAGGCTCAATTCCTGAACCCGATAAAGTCTCTTTAGTTGCAGCTTTCAGCCCCGAAGTTATTAAAAAAGGATTAAATGCTGGAAAATTCATCGGAGCGATCGCTAAAATTACAGGTGGTGGAGGTGGTGGTCGCCCGAATCTGGCACAAGCGGGCGGCAAAGAACCAGATAAACTACCAGAGGCTATATCTAAGGCGATGTCTGAACTGAAAGAAGCTTTAGAATAAATGAAAGATTTATTTACTGATGTTACGTAGAACGAAGATCGCCCTCACCCCTAGTCCCTTTTTTATTATTCCCTTACTACGGTAAGAATGTAACTAAGTTTAATAGGGTTAAGGTATCGAAAGGATATTTACAAGTTTTTCCTTAAATGATTTAGTATTTGCAGTTTAAGTCAACTCAATCACCAATTAACTATAAGAGAGTAATTATGAATGCGTTTCGAGTTGGGGTGGCAGGTCCTGTTGGTTCAGGAAAAACTGCCTTGGTTGACGGTCTATGTAAGGCTTTGCGATCGCACTATCAAATTGCCGTAGTTACTAACGATATTTATACCCAAGAGGATGCTCAGTTTTTAGTGAGGAGTCAAGCACTAGAGCGCGATCGCATAGTTGGCGTAGAAACTGGTGGTTGTCCCCATACTGCCATTCG
>JBBQHY010000224.1:0-4592 GCA_038324415.1 Pseudanabaenales cyanobacterium
GTGCCTATTGCCTTGGCTCACAGATTTGCTCGGCAGTTGGCTAATGTGCGAAAAAATGGCGATCTGCCTTACCTCCGCCCCGATGGTAAAACTCAGGTGACGATCCTTTACGAAAATGATAAGCCCATTGGTATTGATACCATCCTCGTCTCGACTCAACATACTGCAGCGATTGATGGCGTGAGTGATGAGAAAAAAATCCAAGAAATTATCAAGGCTGATCTCTGGCAAAAGGTAGTTCTACCAATGTTTGCTGAGGATGAGAATGTTAAGCCCAGTGCTGAAACTCGCTTTTTGGTCAATCCTACAGGTAAGTTTGTAATTGGGGGGCCTCAGGGCGATTCAGGATTAACAGGTCGCAAAATTATTGTTGATACCTACGGTGGCTATGCTCGTCACGGGGGCGGAGCGTTTTCAGGTAAAGATCCTACCAAGGTCGATCGCAGTGCGGCATACGCTTGTCGTTATGTGGCTAAAAATATTGTGGCGGCTGGTTTGGCAACTAAGTGTGAAGTCCAAATTAGTTATGCGATCGGCGTAGCTAGACCCACCAGTATTAATGTCGAAACCTTTGGTACAGGCACAGTTACTGATGAGGTATTGCTGAAATTGATTACTGATAATTTTGATCTGAGACCAGCAGGAATTATTAAAACCTTTAACCTCAGACATCTACCCAAAGAACGAGGTGGACGCTTCTATCAACATGTGGCGGCATACGGACATTTAGGTCGTACTGATCTAGATTTACCTTGGGAGAGAATAGATAAGGTGGATATTTTACGCAATTCTCTTTAATTTATTAATTAATAATTAGCGTAAAAAACGGGGCTTAGCGCCCCGCATCAGCTCTCTACGATACTCGGCAATATTCTTGTCGGGGGGATATGGGATTAGTCTTCACCTTCCCCATAAATCGAAAGCTCGATCCCCATATCTAATTCACCGACGAGAATAGTTAACCCTGCTGGAAAGATATTCGTCTGAAGAAAACCTGTACGTCTGTTTACACCGAAATCAAGCTCCATCTCTTGAAGCCCAGCAAATCTACGCAGGCGTATTATTTCTTTTCTATTTGCTCGGAGAAATTCGATTGCATCCTGTACTTGTTGGTGGAGATTATCGCCGCAATCTTCGCTTACCACAATTGTTATCCCAGAAGTTTCCCATACATAATTATGTGATTTGCGCTCGCCTTTAATGAACACATTACAAGGCGAGAGTGTACTTTCTTGCAGAAACTCCTCTGGTTGCAAAGTATCTCCGATTGCACGTAACACGCATCCTAGCATTCGATTGACTCCTGACACTAATACTAAACTCAAATATCTGCGAATATGCCCAGATAACTAACTTAGCCCTCTTTTTATGTTTGTTTTAAAAATATCTAAGCGAATTGCTGACTTAGCTCAATCGGATTGTGGACTGTGATCCGCTTTTTAGAAATTGATATTCTTTTTTGATTGCGTAAATCCCCCAGTAGTCGTGTGACTGTAACACGGGTAGAGCCAATTGCCTCGGCGATCGCTTGGTGGGATAGTTTCAAGTCAATGGTTACGCCATCGGTGGAGGGAACCCCAAAATCTCGGCAGAGAATCAACAGAAAACTTACCAATCTCGAACCCATATCACGGTGCGCTAGGGTCTCAATCATCATCTCTGTTTGCAAAATCCGAGAGGATAGCCCTCTTAATAAAAACATCGGTAATTCTGGATCTTCTTTTAAGGCTTTTTCCACTTGCTCAATGGGTACGGAGAGTAATTCTACAGGAGTAGTAAAAGCGACAGCATGGTAAAAGCGATCGGAACGATTTCCAGTAATCAAGGATAAAACCCCAAATACACTGTTCTCTCTTAGTAAGGCTACGGTAATTTCTTCTCCTGCTTCATATACCCTTGAAAGCTTTACAGCCCCACGCACCAGAAAATAAAAACGTTCGGCAGGATCGCCGGGAAAGAAGATGGTTTTACCCCTTTCAAAGGTTTCTAATACTGGCGGAAACATTCCCCCATTCATTTCACGAAATACTTCAACCAAGGGTTTGTTAGGAACTGCTACCACTGCGATCTCCAAGATCTATTTACAACAATATTTAACGAAAATGAATCAATACAACTTAAGCTGTTTTGTATTTAAAACTACTTATTTCCACTTAAACTTACAAGCTAACAGTGAATTGTATTATTGAATACATTTTATCGCAGTTTCGTGCTAAATCTTTTAAAAAGATTAACAAAATCATCCTTTATATAGATCCTTCATCCCTCGCAGTTTGGTAAAGACTCTGATCGGATCGGTAAATCCAACTTGAGCTTGAATTTCGGGGCGATCGCATCGAAGAAAAGGATTAGTTTGTTTTTCTAAACCAATATTAGTGGGAATGGTTGATTGATTTTTGGCTCTGGTTAGGGTCGCGGCTTGGATTCGTTCATGTAGGGCTATATTTTGGCTATCAATAGTTAGGGCAAATTTAAGATTGGTAAGGGTATATTCATGGGCGCACCAGACTTTTGTGACGTCAGGTAAATTGGCAAGACTTTGCAGTGAGTTGAACATTTGGCTAGGAGTACCTTCAAATAGTCTGCCACAGCCAGCACCAAACAGGGTATCACCACAAAATAAATTGCCACTATCAGCAAAATAATAGGCAATATGGGCAAAGGTATGCCCAGGAACAAATAGAACTTGGGCAGAATTATGACCAAACTGTCCGTTAAAGTCTAGCCGATCGCCATCTTTGAGAAAAACTTGTTGGTGGGGAATTCGTCCTCGATCAAACTCTCCGCCATAGATAACCAGCTTAGGAAAAGCCTGTAATAATTCCTGATTGCCACCAATATGGTCAGAGTGGTGATGGGTATTGAGAATAGCGATCAGAGTTGCGCCTAGTTCTGCTAGTTTTGCTTTTACGGGTTTGGCGATCGCAGGGTCAACCACAATTGCCGTATTAGTAATGGGGTTATGGAGTAAAAAAATATAGTTATCCTGAAGTACAGGCAAAAGATAGACTTGCATGGATTTAATGTCCAGGTTTGAGTTCGTTATCTAATTCATCATTTAAGCCTAAATTATCTCCAAGGCCTTGATGGACTGTCTTCACCCATTTCAACTGTTTCGGACGAATCGCCATGCGGAAGGTAACACTCACCATGACAGGAAGCCAATGCAGCATATAAATCGCCCCGCGCAGAGTTTGAATTAAGGTCAAAAATAATGAAGATCGATAGGATTGCCTAATTCCCGATGCCATACCAATTGTGGAGAGCACCGTGGTCAGGGCAAAAATTGGCGACAGTAAAGGTCTTTTGTGTAAAGCGATCGCCCCAAGTAAATCGGGAATCATAGCTGTGGGTAAAACGTACTGGATTAGCAGAAATATACCTAAGTCAAAGGTTTTGCTCAGCCCCATCTTGTTGCGAAGAATGAGTCGCCAATAGTCAAGATAGCGTTGATAGCCTCCCTCTGCCCAACGATTACGTTGATGCCATAGTTGCTTAAGGGTTTTGACACCTTCTTCATTAACAGCAGGGTGCACCAAACAACCAATATCCCAACCGTCCAGATGCAGCCTAATTGTGAGATCTAGATCATCGGTAATGGTTTGTTCGTTCCAACCACTACAACTAATTAAAGCCGATCGCCTGACAAATTGTCCATTTCCTCGCAACTCCCCAATTCCGCCTACATTGTTCCTGCGTTCTTGGAAGAAAATATCCAGTGCCATTTCGGCGGATTGCCCCTTTGTCCAAAAGTTATCATTGGCATTGGAGATCGCCTTACGCAATTGAACCGCACCCATTTGTGGATTTCTGAATAGAGGTAGCAGAGAATTTAAGACATTTTCGGGAACTTGGGCATCGGCATCAAACACGCCAATAATCTCGCCCTTAGTTAAAGGTAAAACTTGATTTAATGCCCCAGATTTTCCGCCCTTGGCATCTGCCCCTCTTCTTAGGACTTTGAGTTGCTGATACTTATGTTGGAGGCGCTCTAAAATTATGGGCGTACGATCACTGCTGTTGTCATCAATTACCCATAGTTCAAGGCGATCTGGGTCATAATCAATTTGACATAAGCCCTCGACCAAGTTGGCAATTACCGATTCTTCATTTTTGGCAGCAACTAGCAGCGAGATCAATGGCAACTCAAGCTGGGATAAATCAGAAATTTGGGCTTGATGAGTATTTTTGGGCATCAATAAACGGATGGCATGAATGGTCATAACTGCAACCAAAACCATAATTGCCGTAACGCCCCATGCTGATAGATGTAGAAGCAAAATACTGCTATAGACTAGCCCCAGAGCGATCGCTGCTTTTAACCTTCTCATTTCCCCTTTTGAATTGAGTTCGTTAGGATTAATGCCCATCTCGTCTTGCTCTGTTACCATCTATACTTATGTCCTAAGTTTTTGACTGTTAAGAATATTTAAGACTATAATCCCATAATTAAGGTGTTCTAAAAACCCAAATTACCGTTGTTTAATATCTTCCCAATTTAAAGATTATTATTATTTGGAAGTGTGGGCTGTGCCTCTAATAAGGCATGGCTGATGCAAGAAAGTGCTAAGGTAAATTAATTCAATAAAAAT
>JBBQHY010000225.1:0-4574 GCA_038324415.1 Pseudanabaenales cyanobacterium
TTGTCGCCGATATAAAGCCACTAAACGACGATAAAAATATTTATCAAAACTTAATCGCTTAATTGCCGCATTTAACTTGTCTGTATCATCGGGATAATGAACTTGAGCGATCGCCTCGGGTAATCCCACCAAATCATAATCGAGCTTTAATCGATCAGGCATAGGATCAAGAATCTGAGCTACCGCAGGCAAGCATTGAATAATTGTGCCTCTGACTAATTCAGGACTCACTCCCTCGGTTAACGGATACACGGGTACAACTCTACCAATAGTATTAGATTCAATGCGATCGCCCGTATGATCTAAAATTTCCAAATCATAATTTTCTAAGGTCAAACCATACTTTCCTTTTTTTGCAGTTCCCGATGCTGCCACGGTCGCACCCAAAGGATAAAGCCGCTTTTGTTGTTCCTGCCAACCCCGATTGCTGTAGCGTTTGCCCATCCAAAACCGATTTAGTTTAATTTGCCCAGAGCGATCGCGGAGAATAATTTCCATAATCGTTAAATTTGGATTTTTGGGACTCGTAAAGCAACTGAACTTCTGAATTGTACCAATCACAGTCACCGTATCACCATCATTCAGATCGGCGATCGCCACCTGTCGAGCATAGTCAATGTGATCGCGGGGAAAATATCGCAACATATCGCCCACTGTATGAATATCCAATAACTTCAGTTTTGAGATTTGGCTACCATTTAACCCTTCTACTTCTATTAGTGGCGTTTCGGGCTTAAGAGATTTAGTTTTAGTCGAAATCTGGCTAGAGACAAGGGGTTCGGTTTTAGGTTTCTTCGATTTTGGAGGTGGAGATTCAGCACTAATTTCTTTGCGCCGCACATCATAAAGTAATCTTCTAGTTTCTGCGACAACGTACTGCCGACGAGCAAGGGTTAGGGAACCATACTGATCAACTTCTTGGGCTAAATTCTGGGCACGGGAGCGATCGCCTACATCCCAATTTAAATCTTGCCCCAAACTCAACCGAATAAAATCCGCAAATAGATATTGCCTACCCTGCAAATTAGTAAAGCTATGTTCTACTTCAATAGTTAATGCCTGTTGTAGCCGTCCGATATCAACCTGACTCTCCATCCTTAATCAATCACTGGTGAGCTTATCTATCATAATATTTTTGTATTTCAAATTTGAATTGACAGAAATTAGATACCGTAGGCAATCAATTTACTAATTTAAATATACTCAAGTGCTATTCTTTCTGAATTAAATCAAGGGCAATCATCAAAGAATCTCTTAACAATGGTGCCACTACAGCCACAATCGCCGCAGTCACAATTACATTACGCGCAAAATTTAGAGTGTCTCTACTCAATTGATAAAACCTTTCATTCCATTCCTTGTCTTGCTTTTCAATTCTTGCTAAAACCTCACGTAGGGTTGGCTCTTGATCTGGGATTTGCGTCATATTGATTTCTAATAGATTAAAAATTGTAGGTAGCCGATATTAATGAAAGCCGATGACGGGATTTGAACCTGCGACCTAATCATTACGAATGATTTGCACTACCACTGTGCTACATCGGCATATTTTTGATCATAGCATTCCATAAATATATCCAACAATTGTTTAAATCTATACAATTTTCTTTCCAAAACTCCCTTAGCCTGAAGATGCTAAATTTTTGGGAGCGGAGCTAAAATCTGTCCATGCGATCGCTCACAAGCTTAAGTATAAAATCCAAGTTGATTATCATGCTATTGGTAGTCAGTAGTTGTTCAATCTTAGTCACAGCCTACATTAGCTATCAAAGTGGTAAATCCAATCTTACCGATCGCGTTTTTAATCAATTAACCAGCGTCAGAGCCTCAAAAGCCTATCAAATTGAGTCTTATATCCAAATCCTACGCAATCACGTTCAAACCTTGGGCAAAAGTCCTTTTGTGGGAGATGCCCTCAAAGAATTTAATACTAGTTACCAAACTATTGAAGCCAAGCAAAAAAATATCGATAAACTTGAGCCCAAATTAAAAGCATATTACCGTAATGAATTTATCAGCAGACTCAGTAAAGCTGACTCAAGTATTCAAGCCACCGAGTCAATTCTGAGATTTTTCCTACCCGCAGCTCCAGCATCAAAGTATTTGCAATATCAATATATAGCTGCTAATCCCTATCCTGTTGGTAAAAAACATCTGTTAGACGATCCTAAAGACGGCAGTAGCTATAGTAAAATTCATGCCCGTTATCATCCGATATTCCGTAATATCATTGAAAAGTTTGGCTACTACGATCTGTTTTTAATTAATGCCGAAGGTAAAATTGTTTACACAGTCTACAAAGAAACAGACTACTCCACCAGCCTCAACACAGATGCATACAACGAGACTAATCTCGCCCGATTAATCACCCAAGTCCGTCAAGAAAAACAACGAGACTACCCTCGAATTATTGACTTTGAATCCTACGCCCCTTCCTATGGTGCACCAGCTGCATTTATTGCGACTCCTATATTTGATCAAAATCAGTTTATTGGAGCGATCGCTGTTCAAGTTCCTGTAAATGAAATTAATAATGTCATGACAGGAAATCAAAACTGGGAGAGTGATGGATTAGGTAAAAGTGGAGAAACCTACTTAGTGGGACAAGATTACTTAATGCGATCAGTTTCTAGATTTCTCATAGAAGATCCGAAACAATATTTCCAAATTTTGCGATCGCTAGATGTCAGTGAGAAAAACCTTAAACGCATTAAACAATTTCAAACATCTATCTTGGAACAAAAAGTCGCAACAATAGGGGTTAAAGAAGCGATCGCAGGCAAAAAAGATACTCAAATTATCAATGACTATCGCAACATTCCTGTTCTCAGCTCATACGCTCCCCTGCGCATAGAAGAACTAGATTGGGTAATCCTTTCTGAAATTGATCTTGCCGAAGCCTACGCCCCCATCAAAGCCTTTGAACAACAACTCCTAATTTCTGCGACAATCCTCATGCTTTTAGTCACACTACTAGCAATGGGATTAGCTTATCTATTTGTAAAACCAATTAATCAACTCATTCAAAATGCCCAAAAAATAGAAAGAGGCAGGCTGGATGCAATATTACCCCTAAATTCCCAAGATGAGTTTGGGGAACTAGCAAAATCATTTAATGACATGGTTTACAGCCTCCGTGCCCAAACTGACCTAGTAGAGCAAAAAAATCAAGAAAATGAAAAATTACTCCTCAGTGTATTTCCTATAGCGATCGGAAAACGCCTAAAACGAGGCGAAAAGAATATTGCTGAACGGGTTGCCAATGTCGCCATCCTATTTTCAGAGCTTACAGGCTTTAGCAAACTATCTGCATCCCTTAGTGCCTACGAAGTTGTCAGTATCCTCAACGATCTTGTTGGTGCTTTTGACGAAACTGCTGAACGTTACGGTATTGAAAAAATTAAAACCATAGGCGATCGCTATATGGCAGTCTGTGGGCTTTCCCTCCCTTATTTAGATCATGACAAACGAGCGATCGATTTTGCGATTGAAATGTTAGCAATTGTCCGCAGATTCAGCCATGATCGACACTTTCAACTAAATATTCGCATTAGTATTCACTCAGGAAACGTGATCGCAGGAATTGTCGGTAAAAATAAATATATCTATGATGTGTGGGGCGAGACAGTTGATTACTGTCAAAACTTAATATCCATCAGTCCTATCGGTGGAATTTTAGTCTCATCAGAGGTGTATCACCGCTTAGAAGATATATACGAATTTGAACCTCTAGAATCTGTAAATACCAAAAATTGGCTCTTGATAAATATCCAGAATGATATGCGGAGAACCTAGAGCTAAAGATGATATAAAATTGGTACCAAGTATTGCAAAAATATTGAATCTGCTGTAAATTTATACAGATATTCTTGGTACCATATTTAATTAAAGAAATGCCTAATAAAAATGCCCTCGGCGGTAGAGGTAAGAAAGCTCCATATAAAACTGAGCACTACCGCATTCCTGCGCCAATTAAGCCCCTTGTTCAAGCCCTAGCAAATGAGTATCGTGAGCTAATAGCTAAAGACTCCAAAGATAAAACCGAATTAAGTTTTATCAATTTACTTGAGCAGGTCAAAGAACAGGCAGCTAGGCTTGATCAACCTCAAAAACTAACTGCTCTAAGTATTTCTGCTTATGAATTTAGCAACCTTTTATATCGAGCATGGTTTGTAGAAGCTGAAGTTAAAGCAGGTAGAGACTGTTTTGGGCAACCTATTGTTTTGGGCACCTTAGCGGAAAAAATGGAGATAGCCCCAAAAGACTTTCTATTCCTATTAGCCCAAGTCGAGTCGGACTTACTTGAACTTATATCCACCAAAAAGAAAAACTATAAAGTTGGAGATAAGCGTGTAGGTGCTCTAACTTTCCATACCCCACTATCAGTTAGACCAGACCATATCTCAATCTCATAAGGTTTCAACTAAATCTAAATAAACCCTAAAAAAGCTATTGACAAAGCCTAATCAGTTTGTTATATTCAATAAGCGCAAAACGGTTAAACAAAGCCGAAACGCCTGAACCATAGACAACACAATAGTTTGAAAGCCAAGCAAGAAAAATCTCGTCAAAGA
>JBBQHY010000226.1:0-4546 GCA_038324415.1 Pseudanabaenales cyanobacterium
ACTTGGGATCTTGCTCAAGCAGAGATCATGACCCAAACCCCTAAATTAGGTCGATTGCGGGTACGGCAATGGGAATCCCTTCACTTAAAGCAAGCTCCAGATCAGCCCTTTGTCCTCATTCTTGTTGAGCGTCTGGATGAACCCAACTCCAAGCCTTTATGGTTGATTTGGATTGGACAAGAACAGCCCAAACTCGATGAAATATGGCAAAAATATCTCCGTCGTTTTGCGATTGAGCATTGGTATCGCTTTGTCCGCCTCCATTGGAATGTGCCTCAACTCTCTACTACTAAACAGATGGAAACTTGGTCAGACTTGATGCTATTGATTACTTGGCAATTGTGGTTGGCTCGCAATGTTGTTGAGGATGCTCCTTTACCTTGGCAGAAACCCATGACTAAATTGACTTCTGGTCGAATTACAAATTCTTTTGCCGCACTTTTGGTCAGGATTGCTTCTCCTGCTTCTCATCCAAAACCTAGTGGAAAGTCTCTTGGTTGGCCTTTGGGGAAAACAAGAAGCAAACGTCCTTACTGTCCAACGGTCAAAAAAGGGTTTTCTAAGATAAAGAAAGTGCCTGAAGACATCGCCTCGTATATAATTTTCGGATTTACGAACTTATCCTGTCAGTTTTAACTAGCGGGAGATTTCCTGCTAGAGGTACTTATTAGTCTAAACTTCAGTTGTAAAGAAGGCGATCGCAATCAAATTTAGTTGAGTGTTACAGCAAATTACGATCCAACTTACCGCGGATAGAAAAATGAAAACCAATAGGGAGAACCTCGCCCTGCCAACATTATTTGTGGATATTTAGTCATTGTTTAGAGGTTTGGTATTTAATCATTTGTAGATTGGTCAGTAGGAATTGGTATTTCTAGCAGTTTACTTACGACAGGTTTAAGCTCCATTTACAGCACTTTGATTTCAAATCCGCCACAAAAAGGGTCGCAGGGCGAAGCCCCGTTATGGTTTTTACTTTTCTATCTGTGGCACGTTTGATCGTAATTTGCTGTAAATATAGATTTTAAATATAGATTTTCTTTTTTATGTTGCGTAAGTCCTAAATCTCTAATTCCACTTACAAAAATTGAGCTGGATCGACTGGTTCGCCATTGACCCGAACTTCAAAGTGCAGATGAGGACCTGTGGAAAATCCTGTAGAACCAACTGCGGCGATCGGCTGCCCCTTTTGAATCGCTTGCCCCTCAGAGACATAGACTTCACTGGTATGAGCATAGAGAGTACTAATACCATTACCATGTTCAATAATTACGGCATTGCCATAGCCACCATACCAACCTGCAAAGACTACGTTTCCGCTATCCGCCGCATAAATGATAGTGCCAGAGTCTGCACCAAAATCCATACCTGAATGAAACTTTTGATAGCCTAAAATCGGATGGGTGCGATAGCCAAAGGGACTGGTAATCGGGGCAACTATGGGATACATCATTTGTCCAGTTCCAGGAATAATGCTGCCAGGACTAAAGGTTTTGGCAAGAATGATATTTCTAATTTGGGTGGAGTCTTGTGCCAATCTTACTTCTGCCGCTTCTAGGGCTTGCCGATCGCTTTTTAATCTAATTACGACCTGGGCTTGGGAGGTCACTTGTGCCTGAAAGTTTTGTTTTTGTTGTGAAAGTTGCTGATTGAGTAAAATAATTTGATTTTGAGCGGTAATAATTTTTTGGGTTTGGCTATTAACTTTGTCGTTATTTTGCTTGAGGGTGGCGAGAAGAGTGCGATCGCTTTTGTAAATCAAACTTAACTGCCGACGGCGATCTAAAAATTGGGATAAATCTTTACTGCTCAGTAATAAAGCCCACCATTCTGAGGTTGGTTGTTTTTGTAGATATTGTAGTCTTGATTTTGTTGCCGATCGCTGGAGTTCTAGGGCTTGACTTAAGTTAACTAATTTGGCTTGGAGGATTTTGAGATTCTTAGAACTTTCAGTGAGTTTTCCCTGATTTTTTAGAATTTCCTTATCTGTAGCTTTAACATTTTGACGCAGGAGGTCTAATCTATCTTCGGCAGGCTTGGCGATCGCATTTATTTGTGCCTGTTGTTTTTGGATCAAATCCCGTTGCTCATTTACTTGTTGTTGATAGTTTTGTAAATCTTGTATAGATTGAGCTTGAGTCGGCGCCATAAACAGCATGAACCCAAGTATCAGTAAAATTAATAACCTCGACAAATTGATCATGATGAAACTTAGTTAGGCACTCTAAGACATAATACACGCCTGTAAGCTAGACTTAAAAAAGTTAAACTGGATACAGAAATCTTACTCAATATTGGCATTCATCATTATGGAAGTCCCCTATATCTATTACATCCCTATCTATCCTGACGACGATCGCTCAGAGGCTCTGATGCATTTATTTAGTGGGGAAGAGGGTCTAGATACTAGGATTTTAGCTTTGCTTCAAGAGCTTGACCATCGTGAAGAGAAGGGTGAAGGGGTTGATTATGTGAGGCAGTTAGAAGATAGACTTGTGATTAAGCGGGTTGTAGTGCATGAGTTGCAGCGCGATCGGCATAATTTGTTGACTATTAAGAGTTAGCTTTAATAGTCGTCAAATAAGCCTTCATCTTCTAGTACATAGCCACTTAACAGGTTGAGAAAGACTGGGCTGGATAGTAATTATCCACTTTCCCTCTCCTAAACCTTCCGTAAAATCTTTGGGTATAACCAATTTTTCTCCAGATGTCACCTCAATTGCAAAAGTTAAATTTAGTAATTGATTTTTCATAAACTGGTTTTATTTTTAGATGGAAAAAGCATCAGAATACTACAATATCTCAATCTATATTAAGGAAATAAGCGATCGCTAACGAAAACCTTACCCTAAAGAGCATTATTGTCAGTTTAGATGGAAAAACCCCTAATTAGAGGAGAAGTTGTAGGTGCAGTTAAGCATGTGAAAGCGATCAGGATTGAACTCACCAATCAACTTAAGGGCAAAGGCGCACAGGCAAATTCGGATATAATGATTGCTAAAAACAGAAACTAAATTGTATTAGTTAATCAGGGAATCTAATTAAAAAACATGAGATAGATTAATAGAAAATCTCATCTTATATATTTATTCAAAAACTACTCATAGGGGGAATATAGAGATTTTTTGCTCTGGCTAATCTCTATTCCCAGTCAGGTTTTGAACTATAGATATTATTTAATCTTGAAATTGCCCGCTTTCTAGCAGTTTCTCTAAGGGCTTTTTTGCTTTTTCTAAGCTCACTCCTTAAAACAACTGCATAATCAGTTTTTCCATCTTTAAGAAATTCTAAATATGCATCTACAACAGGATTTTCAATAGTCTGGGTGTTGGAACTCATAGTAATTAATCTTGAGAACTTTTTAATGTGACTTTAAGTAACTAGACTAATTTTAGCAGTATTTAATAAACCTGCAATCAACTTTACAATTGAGACATGAATATTTTTATCAAATTGGTTGGGAATGCTACTAGTTATTGTAAAAACCCCAACCACATCATCTCCAGATCCAATTGGATGGGCAATGAGAGAAAGGTAATATTCTGCATCTTCTGCTCTTGAATTTTCTTCCCTAGTATTATTATTTTCTGAAGCGTTATTTGAAAATTGAGTTTTCCTTGTCGAGAAACAAATGCCAATGTGCCCCTCACCTGTTCTCCATTCACGATTCTTTCTTTGAAGCTTAGGGTGACAAAAGCGAGAACTTACCTTTAACATATTCGATTTGGGATCGAGAATATAAATTGCAAAATTATAAAGATCTTCCTCTCGCTCAAACCAAAATATATCTTGCCGAAATTCTATCCAAGGCTCCAATATTTCATTCCATAAGTCTATTTGGGATTTACTCGATTGTGAAATTGATACAAGGTTTAGCTCGGACACCTGAATAGATTGCTTTAAAACTAGGTTATATCTTTCAAACTCGTTTAACTCATTTTTGGTGATCTCAAGCTCATTTTTTAAATCATCGAATTCAGTTAAGAAAACGGGTAAGGGATATTCAACTCCGAATAGCGCAACAACTAAAAAAAAGTGTATGACTACCAAGATTACAACAAATGTCCATAGTGGGATTGAATTTAAATTACTTGTGGCAATATTTATTGATATTCCTTCTGTTATGGGTAAAATTACATTAACTAAGACTTGCACAACTCGTATTAGAAAAATTTGCTTGCGAAGTTGCTGACGAAATTGTTCTGAGAGGTTTCCAATATTTGGGAGTTTGAAATTACCCATTGAGTGACAATAATAATTGAGGTTTTATTTTAACTATCTTTAGGAATTCTAACAAGCTATCTGAATACTCTAATCTATCTTAGTAGAAATAGTTAATTTTATCTAATCCAACGTTACGATTAATGCTGTCGTAATATGCTGTTGCTTCTTCTAGCTCTAGCTGTGTTAGGGGCAAATTCAAGAAACATTATCGATTCTTAAGTCGTTGCAATAGCTGATTGACTGGAACTAAAGTGACTCTGCCTTCATCGATCGCTTGTATCCGATTTACAATTTCCTCACCCCAAGCTGCTTCAATCTCAGG
>JBBQHY010000227.1:0-4545 GCA_038324415.1 Pseudanabaenales cyanobacterium
CCTCTGTCAGTTGCCGCACGGGTTCATCATTTACGTGGGTAGTCCGATATTGGGGCTGAAGATAAATCTGGGGAGTTTGCAGGTGTAAGGTGGCATTCTTAGGCATGGTCGTCCAGACTAAATCACCTGTAGAGTTAAACCATTCAATATCAATGTGATCGGCTTCAATATCATTGCCCAGACTCGACTCTAGGTTAATATTTTTAATTAGCGATCGCTCTAAAACTTCAACCACATGGGCGATCGTGTCATCAATGCGATCAATTAAAGTTATCCGTACATAGCCATAAAATCCAGTGGCAAAAATTATCAATAAAATAGCTGTAACCGTGCTGTACCAGAGAGCCAGTCGGCGCCGTGTGGATTGAAACATTAGGCAAAGGAAATAATTAAATATCCATCTTGGAATTTAGCACCACTGACTTGTTTACCTGTAAGTTCGGGGGGTAGAAATAAATTTCGTCTTTGATCCCCAGCTTCAATAGTAACTTCTGGTCCTGACTGAATCAGTTTTACTTGTTTTTTGTCAAAGGTTGGTAAAAATAGCTTGACTTGAGATTTTGCAATATCCACAGTTAAGGATAAAGTGGCAAGATTGGGAGCAAGGCGATCGCTAATTTCTAATTCTTCTACATTCTCAGGGATCAACTGGATGGGTAAAGGCGCAAATTCTAGATTGGGAACTTCCTCACGGCTCAATACTCCCGCTACGCTTAAACCTACCTGCTGGGCACTTCCCCATAAATATTTGGCAACAGATAGAGCGATCGCAGTGTTATTCGTGACCAAATAAGCAGCCACCCGATTGGGATTATTAACTGCTTGAGTACCTTGCTCTAGGACATTAGGTGCTTTACCCGCTTGATTAGTTAAATCCTCGGTGGCAGAAACCTGTAAAACGCTCTTGAGCATCGGCTCGATAAATGGCGACATTGCCTGTCCCACAGTAGAACCCACCAAAACCTGCCTAAAGCGGCGTAAATACCAAGCTAAAATCTCTGGCATCCCTAACATTCTTAGGGTAGTCAAATCCCCAGATCCGTCATAAATAATATAGTCATAGTTACCCGTGGCATCTTGCTCCCTCAAAAAACTCAGCCCTAAAGCTTGATCCATTCCAGGGAGAATCCCTAGTTCCTGTCCATAGACTTCTTTTAAGAAAGGAATGCGGAGATATTGACTCTCTAGGCTTTTCATCTTTTCCCAATAGCGCTCCATCAGTATTGTCGAACTAAGTTGAGCCGCCATGAGATTAGGTAAGACTGGTTGGGGATCACTACTTAGATCATGCCCCACCATGAGGTTATAGCCCCATTGCTGTCCTACCAAAAGTACCCGTTTACCTCTAATTGCCAATGACTTAGCTACAGCGATCGCCACAGTAGTTTTCCCAACTCCACCTTTACCCAGAAATGTCAGAATTTGCGCCATAATTTAGCCGTGATTTAATGGTTGATTAACCCTTTGCTTTAGGCTAACACTTGGCGTGAAGTAGGGCACGTTCGTGGCTGGAATTTGAATTTCGGTTTGGGTGTGGGGATGAATACCAAGACGCGATCGCCGATACCGCACCCCAAATTTACCAAAATTATTAATTGATACAGACTTATGATCAGCCAAAGCTTGGGTAATACAAGTAATTACAGCCTCTAAACTAGCTCCAGCCATACTTGCAGTTAGTCCATCTACTTCTGTAAGCATGACCTTAATAATATCTTGACGATTTAAGGAGCTCGGATCAGTCATTAGGCGATCGCTTCTAATTCATTAGGAAAAAACCAGTTAGCCTTATTATCTGTAAACTTGACGATATAACCGAGGTTATTGCCATCCATTATTTTGGGTTCTTTAACAACTCCAACTTCGCCAATGCGGCTGCTGACTTCTTTGTTAACACGATCTTGGAGAGGACGAATGCGAACTTTTTGACCAACTTTCATAGTAATTTTGATGCTGTTGTGAATGTATGGATTAAATTAATAACGTGATTATAATTATTTCAGAGTTTACACTTTTACGTTCTGATTCATGGAAATTGCTTAAAAAATTTACCTATGCCCATTACCATTTCACAGTTACTAGCTTGGAAGTCCGAGGGAAGAGCGATCGCCGCTTTAACAGCTACGGAATATGCCACTGCTAAAATTATAGATAAATCTGGGGTGGATGTAATTTTGGTGGGTGATTCTCTGGGCATGGTGGCACTGGGCTATAAAAATACTTTACCTATGACCCTAGATGAAATTATTCATCATACCAAAGCGGTGGGACGGGGAATTAGTAATGCTTTACTTGTGGTGGATTTACCGTTTTTAACTTATCAAATTAGCTACGAGCAAGCGATCGCTTCGGCAGGCAGAGTCTTAAAAGAAACCGATGCCCAAGCGGTAAAAATAGAGGGTGGTTATCCCGATTTGGTTAAAACTATTGAAAAGCTAACCGAAAGAGGAATTCCCGTGATGGGGCATATTGGTTTAACGCCGCAATCTGTGCATCAAACTGGTTATCGCCGTCAAGGTAATGAACCAACCAGTGCTGAAAAAATATTTATGCAAGCTAAGGATATTGCTGAAGCGGGGGCATTTGCGATCGTGTTAGAACATATACCAAGTCAACTGGCACAGGAAATAAGTCAAGCTTTAGCAATTCCTACCATTGGCATCGGTGCGGGGAGTAGTTGTGATGGACAAATTTTAGTTACTCACGATCTTTTAGGGCTTTCAGAATGGCAACCTGCCTTTGTCAAAAAGTATGCGGATTTACAAACAGTAATTACTAATGCCGTTAGCAACTACTGTAAAGATGTGCGCGATCGCTCTTTCCCTTAAGATCAAGATCTAATCTCAAATCCTAAAACTATGCTTCCTCCCGACATTGTGCTCGATCCCATCCTTGAATCATGGCTGCGTGAAGATATTGGGCGGGGCGATCGCACTACCATGGGTCTATTTCCAAATCAGGATGCTCCCACAGGTGAAGCGGTATGGATTGCTAAAGCTAAAGGTGCGATCGCAGGTTTACCCATTGCAAAAAGAATTTTTCAGTTACTAGATCCCTCGATCAAGTTTGAAGCTTTAATCAAAGATGGGGACAAATGCGAACAGGGACAAAAAATTGCGGTAATCAAGGGCAGCTTGGCAACTTTATTAACTGGTGAAAGAGTAGCCTTAAACCTCGTCATGCGCCTATCGGGAATTAGTACCTTAACTAGGGAATATGTAGCAGCGATTGCTCATTTATCAGCCACTCTTGTCGATACCCGCAAATCTACACCAGGACTGAGAATAGTTGAGAAGTATGCAACCTATATTGGTGGAGCTATTAACCATCGCTTTGGTTTGGATGATGCGGTCATGATTAAAGATAATCACATTGCTGCCGCAGGAGGAATTAGAGAAGCCGTAGAGAGAGTTCGTAAAGTTATGCCATTTACAACATTAATTGAAGTCGAAACTGCCGAAATTAGCCAAGTAAAGGAAGCTCTAGAGATGAATGTGGATGTGATCATGCTAGATAATATGTCACTAGATTTAATGAAAGAAGCGATCGCTCTAATTCGTAATCACAGCTATAAAATTAAAATTGAAGCATCAGGTAACATTACCCTCAAGACAATTCATAAAGTTGCAGAACTAGGTATGGAATATATTTCCACCAGTGCTATGGTCACGAGATCGTCTTGGTTAGATTTAAGCATGAACATCTATTGATAAAAAAGGATAAAAATATGGATGAAGTTAAACCAAAAAATTCCGATCACAAACATCAATTAATTATCGAACTCGAAGCTTGGATGTATGGAGCGATCGCATCTCAGGCACAGGAATTGGGCTGTAGTGAAACCGAAGTTATCCAAAAAGCTCTGAAACTAATGCTAGGTATGGATGAAGCTAGTTTAACCAGAATTGTAGATGAGAAAATAACTGAGAAGTTAAAAGATTTTGAACTGCAATTAGAAGAGAAGTTGGCGAAAAGATTACAAGAATTGCCAAGCGATCGCCCCAAATCCGAACTAAAATCTATTCCCACTACATCAGCAACGGTCAGAGCTTTGCAAATTGGCGATCTAGTCCAAATTCGAGATCAGAGTAGCCCGTATTTTCTGGAAAAGCAACCCATAACCAAAGTGGGAATGCTGATGGCATCAGTCCAAACTAGCGATGGCGAACAGAGTTTTCTCAAGCGCGATTTAAGATTTATTGAAACTTCAATTATGAATTCAGAATCCTAACTAACTTTCCTGCTTTGTATTTTCTAGAGCATTGCAAAAGCTATTGAGGCTACTCAGCAGAGCATTATAGTAATTATAGGCATCGTCCCGTTCATCTTGTAAAAGCTCATACAAAGTTAATTCTGGCTCTAAGGGTATATGCTCCTTGGAAAAATGTAAGCCTCCTTCAGTTAAACGTGTTGAAGCGATCGCAATTAACAATGCCCCCACTGTATTGGTCTTACCATTGTGAATATCCTCCAGTCCATTTAGGATTAACTCTGCTCCTGGCAGTTGATTGAGGTTCATGACTTCCCCTCCTCTGGGATACCTTC
>JBBQHY010000228.1:0-4501 GCA_038324415.1 Pseudanabaenales cyanobacterium
CTACCAATTAATTGCCAATGAGGATAAATATACGCACTTAGCTGCTGATAGGCACTGGGTTTAGAGATAGTCTTCAAGATATTTATGCTAGATTCCTAGAGTTTGGTCTTAGTTTTTGTATATAAAGAGTACACGATTATAGAAATCGCCGTAAAACCCAACGTTTTTAATAAGGCGGGTGAGCGTAGCGAACAAACTACTTTGTGGGGTATAATGTAAAATAGCAAATAAGAATAACCATTTGCGTGTTGAAACTTTCTAGTGCAGTGAAATTCTGACTAAACTCCAAACGGTACCTAGTATGGCAGTTGGCAGTCAATGGTAAATAAAGCAGAAAGTGGAGCGTACCATATCTTTTCAGGCTTAGTAATGGACTCAGAAAGCAAACAAAATTAAAAGTAGCCATGATTGCAATACCTCCTGTATAGGTAGTTGTTTTGAATGGGTAGGGGTGCTTTGACTACGCCCTTAAGGTTCAGAATATGGACTCTTAAAGAATCCCACGTGCTTTAGCCGTGGGAATGTCAAGACATATTCAAACGTCCAAAATTTGATAAATATCTATCGAAATCGTCCCGTGATTTATTCTTGAATAATCTCATTGAAGTACTAGAAAATATTGATATTGTTCAATCATTCTCCGTTTGTCACGATCGCAAAGACGATAAAATTCTTGAACTTGCAGTTAGTGGAGAAGCAGATTACATTATCACTGGTGATCAAGATTTACTTGTATTAAATCCTTTTCAAAATATTGCAATCATATTTATACAAGAATTCCTAGGATTAGATACAGATAAAAACTTTTAGGCGATCGCATATCCAAATCTCGACTTTAAACCATGCTTAGAGTATTGGCTATAGAAAGCTATAATATTTCCTAAAAATCTAAAATGATTACTGAAAAACAACTCAAGTATGCTTACTATCCAGGGTGTGTGTCTAAAGGAGCCTGCAAAGAACTTCATGCTTCCACAACAGCGATCGCCCAAAAGTTAGGAATTGAATTGGTCGAATTAACAAAAGCCTCCTGCTGTGGTTCAGGCACCTTCAAAGAAACTGATGAACTTTTAGAAGATACTGTTAATGCTCGTAATATTGCCCTAGCTGAAGAATTGAAACTGCCGATAATGACTCAGTGCAGCACTTGTCAAGGCGTACTCGGTCGGGTAAATGATAAGCTCCAACAAGACGAAACTAGGCGCGATCGCGTTAATGAATTTTTAGCTCCCCACCATTACGAAGGCAATATTGAAGTCCTCCATCTACTGTGGGTGATGATTCGGGACTATGGTTTAGATCGATTAAAAGCGAAGGTAGAGCGATCGCTCAGTCAGCTTAAATGTGCTTCTTTTTATGGTTGCTATCTCCTCCGTGCCCAAACAGTAACTCGTTTTGACGATCCCTACAAACCCGAATCCTTAGAAAATGTCTTCAGAACCCTAGGAGCTACGCCTGTATATTACGAAGGCAGAGTCCAATGTTGTGGTTGGCCCATTTCTAGCTATGCTACCAATGCTTCCTTTTCTATGGCAGGTCGTCATCTAACCAGTGCGATCGCCGCAGGTGCAGATTGTATAGTTACCCCTTGTCCGCTTTGTCACCTCAATTTAGATTCCCGTCAACCTGAAGTCGAAAAAGTGATCGGTCAAAAACTAGGAATTCCAATTTTGCATCTACCCCAGTTAATTGGATTGGCGATCGGAATTGCCCCTGATAAACTAGGCATGGATCGTCACATTGTCTCCACCAAACCTGTATTAAGAATCCTCAATGCCATCTAAACAAGAAAGTAAATCAGAGCATAAACCCTATCGCCCAAATGTGGGAATTATTGTCTTCAATCAGCAGGGTGAAGTTCTAGCAGGAGAAAGAACTAACGTTTTGGGAGGATGGCAGTTTCCTCAAGGGGGGATTGATGCAGAAGAAGACCCAAAAGCTGCTGCATTTAGGGAGCTATATGAAGAAGTGGGAATTGCTAATCCCGAACTAGTTAAAGAATTAGAGGAATGGTTATACTATGACTTCCCCGATTCCTTAAAACTATCCAAAGGTATGAAAGCTTACAAAGGACAGATGCAAAAATGGTTTTTAGTTTATTGGAATCATCCAGCTACGGAATGCAACCTAGATATTCATGAAAGGGAATTTACAGAGGTCAAGTTTATGGCATTTTCCGAATGTGTAGACTCAGTAGTAGAATTCAAAAAAGATGTTTATAAACAGCTTCTGACCATCTTATCCCCTGCGATCGCTAGCTATCTTCAAAACTTAAGCTAGTTTAGATCGATAACTTGACCATCAAAAAAACTGACAACGTTCTTAATCGCTTCATTTTCTTGGGGCGATCGCTTTAGGGATGTATTTATGGGTATATCTGAATCATTGGATTTTTCAATTTTTTCGAGTTTCTCGGTCTTGATTGATTCAATTCTAGGCGGTTCAATTTTATGAAAGCTTTCAACTTTATGATAGCTTTCAACGTTGGGAGTAGGATCTGAAGTATAAGAAGAAGAAGCTGAACTAGTTGTAACTTTATTCTCTTCAGTGGCGATAAACCTGAATAAAACCTTGACAGGGCGATTAAAAATCTGCTTACAGGATTTCTCAAGCTCTTCTCGTTTCATAACTGCAATTTCTCTTAAACCTTTATCCTTCAAACCGATCACGACATTATCATGATTAATTTCCATGAAAATCGCCTTATTTTGGAAAATTGCTTTAGAAGGGGGTGATAAATACTTAACTAACTGCTGCCAAGCCATGCCCAAATCTTGATAGGAAGAGATTGGAACTTCGTTAATTAAGGTTTGTGTTGAAATGTTAGACCTTGGAACCTGATTGATTGAGTCTTCAGATTGAATATTAGAGCTTGCAGATTCTTTAATTAAGGTTTGAGAAGAATCATTGAGGCTTGAAGCTTGAATAGTAGAGGTTTGGAGTGGAATATTAAAGCTTTGAGCTTGATTGATTGCTGTCTGAGGGGAAGCATTGAAGCTTGAAGGCTGATTGATTGAGGGTTGAGATGGAACATTAGAGCTTTGAGCTTGATTAAATAATCCAATTAAGGTTACTTCTAGCCACAATCGGGGTTGAGTCGTGTTTTTAATTTGCACTTCTGCTGATCGCAAGTGCTGCTGCCCTAACAAAATACTATTAATGGCAAAATTTTGAGCTACTTGTTTGAGTTCTGTCCATGTTTCTGCGGTTAAAGCGACTAGATCGTGGCGATCGCCCGCCGTTTTAGCAATTAATAAATCCCGATAAAATCCCGCTAAACTCTGTAACACCGTTAATGGTTCACGCCCTCGATCCATAATTTGGCGAATTTTTTCAATTACTGCCACTGAATTCTGGTTAGCGATCACTTCTAAAACTTCTAATAAATCTCGCTCTGGTACCGTGCCAACTAAATCCCATACGATTTCATTTTTAATCTCACCCTCATGCAAACTAAGCTGATCGAGTAAACTCTCGGCATCTCGCAACCCCCCCTGAGACATTTGCGCCACCAAGAGCAACGCTTCAGAATTGATATTAATATTTTCAATTTTGGCAATTTTTCCTAAATGATCCACCATCGGTTGTAAAGGAATGCGCCGAAAATCAAATCTCTGACATCGAGAAATAATTGTGGGCAGAACTCTCTGGGGATCGGTGGTGGCAAGAATAAAAACTACGCGATCGGGTGGCTCTTCTAAAGTTTTGAGTAGGGCATTAAATGCTGATGTACTCAGCATATGACATTCATCGATCGCATACACTTTATACCTCGCTTGGACTGGGGCAAACTGCGATCGCTCAATCAAATCTCGAATATTATCTACACCCGTATTACTAGCAGCATCGATCTCTGTAATATCCAGAGCATTTCCCCTTGTAATACTCAAGCACATTTCACACTTGCCACAGGGGGTAGGCGTGGGCACATCAAAACTCAGGCAGTTCAAAGACTTTGCTATAATTCTCGCCGTTGAGGTTTTGCCCGTTCCCCTCGCTCCCGTGAGTAAATAAGCTGGCGCAATCCTTTGGGTTTTCATGGCATTACTCAAAGTCGTGGCGATCGCCTCCTGACCAACTAAATCAGCAAAAGTTTGAGGTCGATATTTATGATGAAGCGGTTCGTATGCCATAGAATTGAGTATATTTCAATACTATTAATGTATATATTAATTGTTAGGTTGCTGATTCCTCAAGCGATATAAGTCTATCGTAATCTTAAATAGTGAATGATTAGAACTAGATATGAATATAAAAAATGCTGAAAATACAATACTTGAATTCTCCGATGTAACCGCATGGGCTAACGATGGTCAAAAGTTATTAGTCTCGAAAGTTAGAGCAAGAAGCTTAATAGAAGATCGGGAGCGTCCCACTTTTGCTGATGTGTGATAATGGCATAAAATCGGACAAAAAAAGAGAGAAGTCATGACACCTGAAAGCCAAGCAGAGATTGACATGAATGTAGAATCCATAGCTAGGATTTTATATCAAGAGGTAA
>JBBQHY010000229.1:0-4491 GCA_038324415.1 Pseudanabaenales cyanobacterium
TTTGCTCCTTGGAATAAATTATAAAATATTGGTTACTTAGAACTTTTGCAAATCTAATGGCTACGAATACAAACGTAGGTTGTAAATAAAATGATAACGTTGAACGCTTGCCATCGTTGTGAGTCAAATCACAGGAGATAAAATTGCTAATCCCTACAAAATTTTTATTAGTTACAGACTTAGATAATACTTTGATCGGAGATGATGAGGGCACGATCGCCTTAAACGAAAAACTAGCAACCATAGGTGAAAACTTCTATCTTGTCTATGCTACGGGGCGATCGCTTAGTTCCTATCAACAACTTTGTAGAGAGTTCTTAGAGAGAACAGGGCAATCACTTTTGAATCCAGATTTTCTGATAACTGGGGTGGGTTCAGAGATTTATCTAGGGCATAGTTTAGATAGAGAAATAGATAGAGAATGGGCAGAGCAAATATCTGTAAGTTGGCTGCGAGAGGCGATCTCAATTTTGGTTAAATCCATGCCTGAATTATTACCTCAACCTCTAGCTGAACAGAAACTATGGAAACTTAGCTATTTTTTGAATTCCTCTAATAACGGGGAAATTAACAAAGCAATTATGCAAAGGTTGGAGTCCCAATTAAAAGAAAGAGGATTGGAGGCACAGCTAATTTTTAGTAGCAATCGAGATGTTGATATATTGCCTAAGAATAGTGGGAAAGGCAAGGCTGTCAAGTATTTAAGGGAAAAACTAGGAATTAATCGTGAATGCACCTTGGTCTGTGGCGATTCGGGAAATGATATTACGATGTTTGAGCAAATGACTCTAGGAGTGATCGTCAGTAATTCTCAAATCGAGCTTTTAGAATGGCATAAACTTCATTGCCATCCCGATCATTATTTAGCCCAGTCCTCCTATGCTTGGGGCATATTGGAAGCGATCGCCCATTTCGAGCACTATCTACTTATGCACTAACCTCTTTCATTTGGGAGATGCAGAACCATAAATATGCTTATACGATGCACAAAAGATAAAAAATTTATCGTAACCCAATTCATCTCAGGAGCTTTATGGCTATAGAAAAGACTGACCTTAAAACCACTGATTCCTTTGATCCTCATATTATTCCCGCCGAAACAAAAGCCCGCAAAGAAAGAGAAGGGAATAGCTATAAACAGACCCCCGATAACGCACAGGATCCAAATAGTATTCATACTGCTGATGGCTATACAGTAGACACAGAGGGCTTAGTTAATAACTATGCTGTTGAGCCACCAATGTATGTGGAACAGCTCGGAGATCTAGTAGAGGAATCTCTTCCTTTAGTAGAGACTTTTACAATTGTCGATATGTTTTTAACTCATCTAGATGCTGAAAATGCTGTTGCAGAAATTGAAAAAGCAGGAATAAGTCGTGGAAAAATATCCATTCTTGGTAAGGATTATCAAGATACTGAACATGGACATAAGGCTCTGCAATGGTCAGAAATTAAGGCAGGCGGAGGATTAACAAAGGTTTTGACAGGCATGGGAATTGTTCAGGCTGATGCCAGTAAATATGAAAGGGAAATTGAAGCCAACAAGCTTTTAGTAATAGTAATTGGCAAAAACGAAGATGTAATTAAAAGTAGAGACATCTTACTTAGTATTGGACATCAAATTAGCGATCGCCAAGAAAGAATCTAAGAATGTTTCCCAAAATACTTATATCTAATTAAATCAAATCAATCACTTACAAATGATATTGACTTATACATCATTTCAAACATTTCCCTGATATAGTCAGTTTATTCAAATTCCAAATTTAGTTATATCTATTCTGATCGCCTAAATAAATCGCCTAAACAAAAAAGTTAAAGGCAGGAGACCAATAATGAGAATTGCCCAAATTGCTCCCCTCTGGGAGCAGGTTCCTCCACCAGCCTATGGAGGCACAGAACTAGTAGTTAGTTTATTAACTGAAGAATTAGTACGCCGTGGACATGACGTCACGTTGTTTGCCTCAGGAGATTCTACTACTACGGCCAAACTAGAATCTGTACATCCTAAAGCTTTGCGCCTCGATACTAGCGTCAAAGACTATAACATATACGATATGCTCAATATGAGCCGAGTATACGAACGGGCAGATGATTTTGATATCATTCACTCACACGTAGGATGTGTATCAATGCCTTATTCTACTTTGGTTAAAACTCCTACAGTTCATACTCTGCACGGTATTTTTACCCCAGATAATGAGAAAATGTTTTCCCACGTTCGCAATCAGACTTTTATTAGTATTTCCAACTCCCAACGAGATCAAAGACTAGGATTGAATTATGTAGCTACGGTTTACAATGGCATTGATTCAGACACTTACCAGTTCCACCCTAAACCCGATCATCCTCCATATTTGGCATTTTTAGGTCGGATGTCTCCAGAAAAAGGTGCCCACTTAGCGATTGAAATTGCTAAGAAATCTGGGTGGCATTTAAAAATGGCAGGAAAAGTCGATCCTGTGGACTTAAACTATTTTGAACAGGAAATCAAGCCTCACATTGATGAAGTCCAAATTGAATTTTTAGGTGAGGCTAATCATCAACAGAAGAGTATTTTAATGGGTGGAGCTGTGGCAACTCTTTTTCCCATTACTTGGAAAGAACCGTTTGGTTTAGTGATGATTGAATCAATGGTGACGGGAACTCCTGTAATAGCGATGAGTTTAGGCTCTGTCCCAGAAGTCATTGCCCACGATCGCACAGGGTATCTTTGCGAGAATGTAGAGGAATGTATCGCCGCGATCGCCCCAGCATCTCGATTAGATCGGCTTGCCTGTCGTGAACATATTTTAATTAATTTCACAGGAAAGCGCATGGCAGATGGATATGAAGCTGTGTATCAAAAAGTTTTAGCTGAAAAGTATTCACAAAATGGTCATGCCAAAACCTTAGTTTCCGCTAACTTCAGATAACTACGGCAATCGCTCTCTTTCTTACAGCAACTAACTTAACAGCAATTAGCTTAAGAGTTACCAAAGAGAAAAGAGATAAGAGGAATGTAAACCAGAATTTGGAGATTAAAGTATGCAGAGTTTGAATAGACAGGCGATCGCTCTAATATCAGATCATGCTGATCCAGCCGCCGAGATCGGGCTAGAAGAAGCAGGCGGACAAAATGTTTATGTGCGCCATATAGGCGAGAACCTAGCAACCTTGGGCTGGCAAGTTGATATGTTTACACGCAAAGTCAATCCCAATGATGATGATATTGTGCAGCACTCACCACACTGTCGGACAATCCGTCTCAAAGCAGGAGCAGAAACCTATATTCCCAGAGATAAATTATTTGAATTTATGCCAGAGTTTGTGCAATCATTCCAAGCATTTCAAACCACTCACGGTATGAACTATCCTTTAATTCATACTAACTACTGGCTCTCGGCGTGGGTGGGTTTAGAACTCCAAAAAATCAGTGCAATTCAGTTGCTGCATACCTATCATTCTGTGGGTGCAGTGAAATATCAATCAGGGCAAGTTCGACCACAAAGTGCTGATCTACGCTTACAAATTGAACGAGAGATTTTAGAAAAAGCCAACTCCATAGTTGCCACCAGTCCTCAGGAAGTCCAAACTTTGCGATCGCTAGTCTCCAGCCATGGCAAAATTGAAATGATTCCCTGTGGTACTGACACCAGTAATTTTCGGTTGATGTCGAAAACCGATGCCCGCATTCAATTGAACTTAGACTTGCACGAAAAAATTGTTTTATATGTGGGTAGATTTGATCCGAGAAAAGGTATTGAAACCCTAGTAAGAGCCTTTGCTTTATTAAAAGAAGAAGGTGTGGAAAATGTAAAATTAGTAATTGTCGGCGGCAGTTCACCCCAAATGCCCGACGGTGATGAAAAAGAACGGATCGAAAGCATCATCGGCGAATTAGGACTTAGTCCTGAAGTAATATTTGCTGGGCGGATTGGACACGATATTTTGCCCCTGTATTATACAGCTGCCGATGTCTGCGTGATCCCTAGCCACTATGAACCGTTTGGATTAGTAGCGATCGAAGCCATGGCTTGTGGCACGCCTGTAATTGCCTCTGATGTAGGTGGGTTGAAATTCACAATTATTCCCGAAGAAACTGGCTTATTAGTTCCTCCTTTGGATATTGAAGCTTTTGCTAAGGGCATCCATCGCATTTTATTTGATGACCTCTGGGCCAGAAAGATGCGAAAACAGGGATCGGCAAATGTCCATCAAAGATTTACTTGGGGTGGGGTAGCAATTCAACTGAGCGAACTCTATCGTTATCTCCTAGCTCAATCAATCATGCACGAGCACCCTCGAAATTTACGACAATTAGGCTCAAACCGAATCATTAATAATAGCCCTGCAATCCCTAACAAATCTTTAGTGAGTGCAACTAAGGGATATGCAATTTAATAAGATACAAAAAAATAGGAACGAAGTCCTGTCCCTCCGTGGCTTGGCTGGTACTTTATTTTCCTTCTCGCTCCTAAGGTATAAATAAAATTAGTTACCTAGAGCTAA
>JBBQHY010000230.1:0-4482 GCA_038324415.1 Pseudanabaenales cyanobacterium
GATCGCAATGGTAGTTCGATTCACAGTAATTCGTTCTAGGGATTTTTGAATAGCGGCTTCGGTTTCGTTATCCACAGCAGAGGTAGCTTCATCGAGGATTAAAATTGGTGGATTTCTGAGGACGGCACGGGCGATCGCAATCCTTTGTCTTTGTCCACCTGAAAGCTTTTGTCCCCGTTCTCCCACAATCGTGTCATAGCCTTGCGGCAGTAATCTAATAAATTCATCAGCTTCGGCAATTTGGGCAGAATTAATAACTTGATCAGTCGTGGCATCAAAGCTACCGTAGGAGATATTTTCAGCCACGGTGCCATGAAAGAGAAACACATCTTGGCTGACCCATCCCATACAAGAGCGTAAATCCTTTAATGCTAATTCCCGAATATCTATGCCATCTAGATTAATCACGCCCGAATTAATCTCGTATAAACGTAAAAGCAATTTAACTAGGGTACTTTTGCCCGATCCTGTAGCTCCCACGATCGCAATGGTTTTGCCCGCAGGTACAGTTAAGGAAAGATTTTTAACGGCAGGTAGTCGGTCTTTATAGGCAAAGGTGACATTGTTTAAGCTAATTTCACCCCGAACTTTAGATTTATCATTTATCTGAATTTGTCCAGAGGCGATCGCTAGGGGCGTATCTAATAAATCCATCACCCGATTGGTAGAAGCCATTGCCCGTTGATACTGATCGAGAGTATCTCCCAGCCGAGTTAGGGGCCAAAGCAAACGCTGAGTTAGGAATACCATTAAACTATAGTTGCCAACTGAGAGCCGCCCTGCATCGGCTTCAATGCCACCAAGGAGTAAAATCGCAATAAATCCCATAAATACTAAAATTCTAATTAGGGGGACAAAGGCGGCTGAGAGGGCGATCGCATGCCGATTACTCTGTCGATATTTTTCACTTTCGGCGCCGATTCTACCTAACTCGTATGCTTCAGTTGTAAAGCTTTTAATCGTAGTCACGCCACTGAGATTATTGGATAATTGTCCATTTAGAAGCCCTACCTTTTCCCTAACATCAGCATATCTTGGGGCTAGGCGATTCTGAAAGGCGATCGAACCCCACAAAATAAAAGGCATTGGCAACATTGCTAACCATGCCACGGTCGGGGCTAGGTAGAAAAATATGCCACCAATAATAATTACCGTGGTTAAGACTTGCAAAACTTCATTGGCACCACCATCAAGAAATCGCTCTAGTTGATTAATGTCATCGCCCAAAATCGACATCAAGCCGCCCGTGCTGCGTTCTTCAAAATAGGCGAGTTCCAGTTCTTGCAGGTGTCCGTAGGCATCTAGCCTAAGATCGTGTTGAATATTCTGTGCCAAATTACGCCAGAGCCGAGCGTAGGCATACTCAAATAATGATTCCAAGCCCCAAATAATCCCACTAGCAACGGAAAGAAATACCAACTGAGCATATACTTCTTTAAATCCCCAACTGGCAATTAGGGAATCTTGTTTCTGCACAACCACATCCACTGCTGCCCCAATTAATAAAGGTGGAGCCAAGTCAAAAAGTTTATTAAGAATAGAACAGGCGATCGCTTGCCTAATCAGGGCATTATAGGATTGACTATATTTAATCAGACGTTGCAGTGGATGAATTTGGGGCGATCGCATTTAAGTAAATGTTGAGCGAGTATGAATCATAGTTTAGCAGAGCAATTTAATGCTATTAACGATCCGAGTGATCTGAGATCAGTTTGGGGAAATATGAGTTATTATCCTTACAGTCTTCTAGCAACAAGGGCTAAACCGTGCGAATTCAATTGGACTATTATCGCGTTTTAGGTCTAACTCCCCAAGCCAGAGTTGATCAGATCAATCAAGCCCATAGCGATCGCATTAAATCCTTACCTCGCCGTGAATATTCGGAAATAGCGATCGGCTCTCGCCAAAAACTCTTAAATGTTGCCCACACTGTCCTCGCAGATAGTTCTCAACGCCAAGTTTATGATGCTCAAATATTGCCAGAGTTAATTCAATCTCGCAATGAACAAGCTTTTTTTATTGAAATTGATAAACGCGATCTTTCAGGTGCCCTGCTAATTTTGTATGAATTAGGCGAATACGATCAGATTATTAGTCTTGCTACCGCAACCAACTCCAGTATTTTTAATTCTCCAGATCCCGATCTGATTTTGTCATCAGTGTTGGCATACCTAGAACTAGGACGAGAAAACTGGAGTCAAGGTAGATATGAAGCTGCTGCCAAAAGCTTTGGACTAGGCATGAATATTTTAGAAAAGCGCATAGGAAAAATTACGGAAAAAACCACCGAAAAAGCCGATTTATTCCCTGAAATTCATCAAGAACTGCAAAAAAATCTTTGCCAACTCCGACCCTATCAAGTTTTGGAGCTAATGTCTTCTGGTTTAACCACAGCAGGAATTACTTTGCTCCAAGAGCTTTTAGATGAGCGGCGGGGCATTGACGGCAAGGGTGACGATCGCTCAGGCTTAAATATTGATAAGTTTTTACAATTTATCCTAGAACTACGGATATACATGACCAGTTCTGAGCAGGAAGAACTATTTGAAACTGAAGCCCGACGCCCTTCTCTAGTTGCTAGTTATCTCTCTGTGTATGCCCTCATTGCCAAGGGAGTTTCCCAAAGGCAGCCCCAGTTAATCAGTCGTGCTAAAAGTTTGTTGAGTAAAATTAGCAGCTCCCAAAATGTTTACCTAGAAGAAGCTATATCAACTTTATTGTTGGGACAAGTCTCAGAGGCAACTAAGCTGCTTGACTTGAGTAATGAAACTGAAAAAATGGCGAGTATTCAGCTCAAGTCAAAACCAGAAAATGACTTGATTAAAGGCTTATATCACTACACACAAAGCTGGCTAGGTACAGAAATTTATCCTAATTTTAAGGAATTAATTGGAGAATCAGTTGAGCTAGATTCCTACTTTAGCGATGCCAAAGTCCAAGCTTATATAGATGAACTCCCCAATACCAGTTCCATATTTAGCTCGGGGACAGCTATATCAATACCTAATCCTCCAGTTGCTTGGACTACTGCAGTTCCTGCTAATGAAGAATTCACTAAAATTCCCAATCAAAATATCCCCGACCTCTTTATTCCCAGAGATAACAGCATTTCTAGAGATAACCCTGAAGATATCGCAGCAGTTGCCGATCGCCCATATATTCCACCAAATACACACTCAGATTCACGTTTAAGGACAAGATCAAGGGAGCGTAGATATAAGTTTCATCCAGAGCGATTAATCTTATTTTTAGTAACTGTGATTGGCTTAGTTAGCGGCTCTATAGTTTTAGGATATGCGGGTTGGAATTTCCTCACAACCAAAGAATCCATAGTTCAATCTGAACCTGTCTTGAAACCAATTATTGATGCCAGCATTGCAAATATCAAGCCCATCGAAGCTCCTAATTTGGCTAAGGTTATTGATCAAAAGGTAGCAGGGGAGATTATTAGTTCATGGCAAAAGATTAAAGCCGAAGCTCTAGGTAGTAAGTACAAAGTTAAAGGATTGGAGCCAATTTTGACTGAACCCTTACTTTCCGAGTGGCGATCGCGCGCTGAGAACCTTAAAAATACTAATTCTTACTTGGAATACACCATAAAATCTGCTTTGGTTACTGAGTTTAAGGCGATCAATCCAAACCAAGCTACAGCTTTAACCGATATTTCTGAAGTCCGTAATTATTTTACAAACGGTAAACCCGAGCAAAATGACCCAAAAACCGATAATTATCAAGTTGAATATATGCTTATTAGAAAAAATAACAAATGGATGATCTCAGGGATGAACTTGCAACCCAAATCAAACCCCAAACCTCAAGTAAAACCTCAACCATGATCCAGAGGATTAGTGTTATCTGCTGGACGAGGTGAGCTAAACGGAGAAATATCACCAGAATTTAGGCGGATATGGGGTAATGGCAAGCTCGCCAGCATTGATTCTAGGTTTTCGTTCAAAATGTTACGGGGAATTGCGCCGATCGCACTGCCTAAGATTGCATTATCCGCTCCCAAAAATATAAAGTGGGGAATACCATCGACCTTAAATCGATCAACTTCAGGCATCCATTTATTGTTATCCACATTTAACATCACAAAATTAATCTTGCCTGCATATTGCTTTTGAAAAGCCAAATTATCGGCTGCCATCGACTGACAACTAGTACACCAATCCGCATAAAATTCCATAACCGTGGGCTGGGGATTATTAATGGCAACTTCTAGGGGCATAGCGGCTTGAGCTACAGCTTTTAGGGAAACCTCACTATTTTGGACATGCAAACTAAAAAATAAAATTCCAGTTAAAACTATGGCAGCGATCGCCACTAGCAAATTTCTCAGATAATTAGCAGGACTAGGGCTGGAGTCATTCATAGAGAAATATATAGAGAGATATTAAATAGCAATAACATCCATCATTGTAATTGATTTAGTTGTGTGACATGGAAACTGCGTTAATATCCTATTTGTGAACTAACTACTTT
>JBBQHY010000231.1:0-4481 GCA_038324415.1 Pseudanabaenales cyanobacterium
GTATGTGGGCAATGATGTCTCCACAGATTTCTATGCTTGGGTTTTCCCCAAATACGATCACGTTGCCGTAGGTACTGGTACCATGAAGCCCCACCAACGGGATATTAAAAAGCTCCAAGCTGGGATCCGAACCCGTGCCCATAACCGCATTGAGGGCGGAGAAATTATTAAAGTTGAAGCTCACCCAATTCCCGAACATCCTAGACCTCGGCGCGTCGTAGGTAGAGTGGCACTAGTCGGTGATGCCGCAGGTTATGTGACTAAATCCAGTGGTGAAGGTATCTATTTTGCAGCTAAATCGGGACGGATGTGTGCTGAAGCGATTGTTGAATTTTCTCAAAATAATACCCACATCCCCTCTGAGTCTGACCTGAAGGTTTATCTAAAACGTTGGGATAAAAAGTACGGTGCCACCTATAAAGTGCTAGATATTTTGCAAAGAGTTTTCTATAACTCCGATGCCAGTCGCGAGGCATTTGTGGAAATGTGCGCTGATAAAGATGTGCAGAAAATGACCTTCGATAGCTATCTTTACAAGACTGTAGTTCCTGCAAATCCTTTTGTCCAGTTAAAAATCACAGCTAAAACAATCGGCAGCTTACTTAGAGGTAATGCTTTAGCTCCTTAATGTTGGCTTAAATTAAAAATAGTCTGTAGGAATAAGGGTGTAAGAATTATATTTTGCACCCTTTAATTTATTTTTACGATAGATAACCCAAGTAAATTTTTAGCGATAAAGAAGATGTTTAACTTTAGTAATAACAGTTGATTTATTGGCTATTAATCTATCTCAGGATTATGGGTATTATTTTTTAGCAGCTTCTTCATCACGGCTGGCGGTTTGGATATAGAGAATTAGTAAAAAAGCGGTTGGTACAAATACTGCCATTGCCGTTGCGACTAATCCTAAGAAATTAACTTCCATAATTTTTATATCTCCTAATTATTTAAATACAATTAATAAAACTTGATTAATATAAGTCTAGCCGATTCACGTTGCTTAGAATTAACTACAAATGACTAGAACTTTATATTGTGCTCAGCGATCGCCCTATGCTCGCAAGGTAAGAATTATCTTGGCTGAGAAGAGTTTAGTTTATGATCCCCAAGAAATTGACTTAGCCCAGCGATCGGCAGAGTTTTATCAACTTTCGCCCCTTGGTAAAGTCCCGGTATTTGTGGATGAGGATGGGACTACGATCTGGGACTCGACCTTGATTGCGGAATATTTAGATGAAGTATATCCTGAGCCTAGATTTTACCCAGACTCGATTAAACTAGAATGTGGAAAGTGGGAAGAAATAGGAGATGCGATCGCCGATTGTGCCGTAGATTTATGGATGGAAAAGCGTAAAGGTGAACAAATTAGTATTGCTAATAGCCTGCGATTACAGACAATTATTGATCGCCTATTGGCAGTCTGCGAGCAAAAATTAACTAATAGTCCATACTTTATGGGAGAGGCTTGGACAATTGTCGATATTGCAGTTTTATCAAGTTTGGGCTACCTAGGCTTAAAGATTGGGGAAGAATGGAAAAATAATTATCCATCCCTAGCTCAATGGTTTGAGAATTTGCACCAAAGACAGTCTGTACAAATGACCGTCCCGATCGCTTAAAGATTTCCTTACTTTTCCTAATTTGCACCTATTGTCTTTAATCCTGAGTTTTGAAGGTTATGATCGTTAGATAGTATTTTTTGCAGAGTATTAATGCAGCCAAATCACGGCGGGAACCTCCGGTGGGCAGCTACCATTGCTGGGATCTCTGAAGCAGACATTTTAGATTTTTCGGCAAGTATAAATCCTTTGGGAACTCCAAACTCGGCGATCGCGGCAATCAAATCACACCTAGTAACCCTAAAACATTACCCCGACCCCGAATATATCTCTCTACGCCAAGCAATAGCCAAGTTTCATGAGATTTCTGCCGATTGGGTATTTGTTGGTAATGGAGTATCCGAACTTTTGACATGGGCGGGACGAGATCTGGCTCAACTATCTGCTACTGTCCTATTTACCCCTGCTTTTGCCGACTATTATCGAGCTTTAGGAGCATTTGGGGCAAAAGTCGAGAACTATCCTCTATCAATTTCTCCTAATCCAGAACTTCAATCTATTTATCCTGCTTTGAAGGGAATAGAGAACAGAAAAGCAAAGGGAATATTAATTAACAATCCCCATAATCCTACTGGTTATTTATTTTCCAGAGATATGCTTATGACCTATTTGGAGGAGTTTAATCTGGTCGTAGTTGATGAGGCATTTATGGATTTTCTCCCACCTTCTGACCAACAAAGTCTAATAGATTTAATCCCAACCTATCCAAATCTCATTATTCTCCGATCGCTTACCAAATTCTATGGGTTACCCGGCTTAAGACTAGGCTATGCGATCGCCCATCCCGATCGATTAAACCAATGGCAGCAATGGCGAGATCCTTGGAGCGTTAATAGTTTGGCAGTAGCCGCAGGGATTGCGATCCTAGAAGATTATCAATTTCAGGCTCAGACTTGGCAGTGGTTAAGTGTAGCCCGTCCGCAGTTATGGCAAGGTTTAAATAATTTGACAGGAATTAATCCAATTATGGGAGCCGCCAATTATCTCCTTGTGAAAACTACACATTCTGGTTTATGGCTTCAACATCAGCTTTTGCAGAGCGATCGCATTTTAATTAGAGACTGTTTAAGTTTCAAAGAACTAGGTGATCAATATTTTCGTGTAGCAGTGCGCTTAGAGTCTGAGAATGAAAAACTGATTCAAGGTTTAGCCCACATTATTAACGACATTATTAATAAGTAAATTAACAACCAAAGTTAATCCACATAACAACAATGCTTCAGTCCATTCCACTACTGCCCCGTAGGTATCCCCCGTATGTCCAGCTAGTTTATGATTAAACCAAGCTCCGACTAGATAAGCGATCGCACCTCCCATAACCGCAGTTAAAACTCCCAAAATCCACCAATTAGGATTAATCAGAACTTGAGCGATCGCTAAAACCATTAAAAGTAAAGTAGACGGTACTAAATCCCATACCGATGTAATTGCATCTTTATGAAATGCCCCTTTACCTGAAGGGCGTAAATAAGGATAACGATAAATCGCCACCAACTGCCCCCACCTCGCCCAACCGCAAACTGCCATCATTAAGAAGATATAGACTAGCCCGTTCTGAAAATTTAATTGTTGATTCAAATCATGGAGAGGTAATATTTTAAGGAGGATTACCATTATCCCCGCCATTACTCCATAGGCTCCAGTCTTACTATCTGCCATTACTTCTAAACGGCGATCGCCTTCAGTAACAGCCAATCCGTCAGCGGCATCCATCACCCCATCTAAATGTAAACCCCCAGTGATTAATATCCATAACCCCACAGCGATCGCACTGCTAGTTAAAATAGGCATTCCCAAATAATTTAAGGTTAGACTGGATAAGCCCATTAATCCCCCAATTAAAATTCCCACTAAAGGCGCAAACCCAGCAATACCATCAAAAGCGATCGCCCAAGTTTGGGGAATTCTTAAAGCTGTATAGAAGATGAGGCTTCCCCAAAATCTGGAAAAGAAATGAGTAAAAAATGAAAATATTTGAGGCATTCTTAAATTAATTAGTAAGTTCTTAAAACTCGCCAATAAAACTAAATTTCTCTACTTCAGGATATTCACACATAAAGTCCCGAATGGCTTTAATCATCTCAATATAATACTGATCATCCTTGGTCTTCTGAATTGCCTCAAGTTCCGCTATTTTTGCATTTAGTTTTTCGATATCAGTCCGATCTAGAATTAAAATATCTCCATCTACATCTTCGCTAGATTCATCAATATATTCATAACTAGCTTCATCCGTCTCTTCGTCATAGGTATAACTGATCAGATGATACTCCCCAATCCTAAGCTCCTCTGAAATTCTATACATCTCCGAAGATTGTTCACCTAGTCCATATTTATAGACATCTAGAGATTCTCCGTTGACCTCACAGCCAATATATCTGCCCATATTTTTATATCCCAGAATTTTACTAAAAACCTCTACCTATAATCTTTAATCCGATGCCAGCCATCGGCAATTATTTAAAGCTAGGATACAATCAAATCAGAGATTTTGTAAGGAACCTAGATTTATGATTCATGCCTATGCTGCTCAGAACCCATCAGGAAAGCTAGAACCTTTTGAATACGATCCAGGAATATTAGGCGCTGAAGAAATCGAAATCCAAGTGGAATACTGCGGTATTTGTCACAGCGACCTTAGTATGGTCGATAACGAATGGGGAATTAGCCAATATCCCCTTGTGCCTGGACATGAAGTAGTTGGTAAAATTTCTCAAGTTGGTGAATCTGTTAAAAAATTACAAGTTGGGCAAAGAGTAGGCTTAGGCTGGTATTCTCGCTCTTGTATGACCTGTGAATGGTGCGTAAGTGGCGATCTCAATCTTTGTCAAACCATTGAGTCCACAATTGTCGGTAGACATG